>DAHVFL010000243.1 GCA_027316975.1 Chloroflexota bacterium
GCATTCCGGCTGATGAGTTGCCGCTGGCTCTGTTCCGGCACGCCACCAGCAAAGTCGCCAGTATCGATGATCTGGAGCGTATTCGCTCGCTGGGTTTTCGCGGCGAGGCGCTTGCCAGCATCGCCGCCGTAGCCGGGGTGACGCTGCTCAGTTGCCATCGCGAGGCCGAACAGGGGGCGCAGATACAGGCGCAGAACGGGCAAATCTCGGAGGTGACAGCCGCAGCCTCACCTGTTGGCACGACCGTGACCGTGCGTGACTTGTTTAGCGCGGTTCCGGCGCGTCTCAAATTCTTGAAGAGCCGCAACGTGGAAGTCAGCCATTGTCATCACCTGCTGGAACAGTACGCGCTGGCTTACCCCGAAATCCGATTCAGTGTGACGAGTGATGGACGACAGATTTTCGCCACGCCCGGTGATGGGCAACTTTCCAGCGTGCTAATCGATATTTATGGTTTGCAAGTCGCCGAGCAAATGACGCCCATCAGCAGCCTGGATGGTCTGCGGGATGATGATCTCGAACGGCCCGTTGTGACCGGCTATACCAGCCTGCCTGCCTGTTATAAAAGCACGCGCCAGCACATGTCCTTCTTCGTCAATCGCCGCTGGGTCATGAGCCGTATGCTCAGTTACGCTGTCGAGGAGGCCTATCACTCGCTCTTGCTGGCGGGTCGCCACCCCATCGCGGTAATCAATATCACCATCGATCCCGCCCAGACCGATGTCAACGTTCACCCGGCCAAAACCGAAATCCGCTTTTTACGGGAACGGCGCGTCTACGCGGCCATTCTACGCGCCGTGCGCCATGCCGTCCTGCAAGACGCGGACATCCCCCAATGGAACACCGACCCTGTAGGGACGCGATTTATCGCGTCCTCCATCGCGCTCACCTCCTCTACGACACAGGTTCCATTTCATAATAATTATGAAGATAATCTCGACCTGCCTGATGAGGAAGCGGTTGAGGGTAGCGATGAAGGCGAAGCTGCGGACGCGATCAATCGCGTCCCTACAGGAACAGAAGACGAAAATAGCCCTGCGCTGCCGCAGGATAGCCCCTGGCTGACTGTTACTGAAGAGGAGACCGGCACCCGGTCGCCTATGCTTTCGCGACTATGGCAAAGCCATATACGCAGGCATGACGAAGCCGGAAAAGAGCCATTACCCGATGATGGTGGGGAAACTCCTGTAATTGCCCATCTCGCAACTTCTTCGCCTGACATGCCGGAGAGTGCCAGTTCATCTAAAATGTCCCGCTTGCCGGTACTGCGCGTCATTGGTCAGTTATCGCAGAGCTATATCGTGACTGAGGGGCCAGAGGGCATGTACCTTGTCGATCAACACGCTGCTCACGAACGCATCCTGTTAGAGCGCATGGTGGCGGCTTTGCAGGCGCGGGCGGCCCTGTCGCAGCTCTTGCTGGCGCCCATTAAGCTTGAACTGGCTCCTTCTGAAGTGGAAGCTATTGAAGAACACCTTGAGCAATTAACGCACATTGGTTTTGCCTTGCGATTGCTTGATAACGGTCTGCTCGCAGTTAGCGCGGTGCCAGATGTGCTTATTAAACACATGAATGCGCGTTCCCTGCGAGAACTGCTGGCCGAGTTGACCGCGCCGGAGAACCTGGGCCATAACGAAACGTGGGAGGAACACGCGCTGGCAAACGTGGCGTGTAAAGCGGCCATCAAAGCCAACTACTTCCTGACGGTGAGCGAGATGCGCGAAATGATCGAGCAACTGGGCCGTACCAACGCCCCCTATAGCTGCTGTCATGGACGCCCGACGATGGTGCAGTTTAGCATGTCCGCTCTTGAGCGCGAATTTGGGAGACGCTAGTGTTTGCCGAAGTATTGACCGCCGCCGCCAGTTGGAACACCGAAGAGCCCCTGCTGACCTATAGCGTGCCGCCCGAGCTTGAGCACGAGTTGCGCGCCGGGCAGCTCATCGCCATTCCTTACGGCGAACGCCTCGTCGAGGGTATAGTCTGGCGCATGAGCGATAACATTGAAGAGTTGGATAGTGAGCATGACGCGGAACAAACGTTGACGGGACACCCACAAGGGGTGTCGCTACTGGGGATACGGCCTATTTCTACTATTCTTGATCCTGAACCGGCTTTGTTACAGCATCAACGCCAACTGGCGGAATGGATGGCGATGTATTATATTACGCCGCTCGCGCATGTTGCGCAAACTATGCTTCCGCCGGGCTTGATGCAGCGTTCAAAAGTGGCCCTACGCCTGATTATAGACGACCAGCCGGCCTTTGATGCTCAGGAGCAGCCGCCGGCATTGACCAGCACGCGGGCGCTGATCGGCCTGTTGCTGGCGGATGGCGAACTGGACGTAGAGCGTTTGAAGGAGATGTTGGGGCCGAAACGCTCGAAAGAGGTGCTGAAAGAGGCCTTAGAAAGTGGACTGATCGGGCGCGAAGCCCAGTTGCGCACGCCTCGCGCGCGCGCGCGTCGCAAACGCATCGCGCGCCTGCTTGCGCGTGGTGACGCCCTTGCAGCCTGGAAGCAGCGCACCGAGGCGCGTGTCCAGGCGAGCCTGCCCGAGCCGAGCGCCGTGCCTATAGCACCCGATAATGTGCGGAGACGCCCGGCAAAGCCTGACCCGTGGGCCATCCCTGGTTCTTCCAGCGCCTTTACCCTGACACGTGAAAACAAAGAAGGGTTACTGGCACAACGACAACTGGCCGCCGTCGATCTGCTTGAACATGACCGGCCAGATGCCAGCGCCGCCGCGCACTGGACGCCCCCCATGCTCTGTAATGCCAGCGGATTGAGCGCGGCACAATTGCAAGCACTGGTGCGCGACGGCATTATCGCCATTGAAGAAATTGAGGCGCGACGCGACCCCCTCACAGGGCGTAATATCCCGGCCAGCCATCCTTTGCCCTTAACACCCGGCCAGCAGGCCACCCTCGAACAAATTGTAGGGACGCGATTGATCGCGTCCGTTCTCGCGCCGACATACTCATATATGGATGCAGACAGGGCAGTGGATGCGGGAGCGGACGCGATCAATCGCGTCCCTACAAAAATATCGCACAAAACGCCCATTTTGTTGCACGGTGTGACGGGCAGTGGCAAGACCGAGGTCTACCTCCAGGCGTTGGCTGCCATCATTGCGCAGGGCAAGCGCGGCATCATGCTGGTGCCGGAGATCGCGTTGACGGCGCAGGCCGTGTACCGTTTCGTGGGGCGTTTTCCGGGGCGCGTGGCGATCATCCACAGCGCGTTGACCGACGGGGAACGCTACGACGAGTGGAGGCGCATTCGCGCCGGCAAAGTGGACGTGGTGATCGGCTCGCGCTCTGCTCTTTTCGCGCCCCTGCCAGATTTGGGAATGCTCATCCTGGACGAGGAACACGAACCGGCCTATAAACAGAGCGAGCGCAGACCAACCTATCACGCCCGTGAAGTAGCTATCACCCTGGGGCGTATGCTCTCTATTCCGGTCGTGTTGGGCAGCGCCACTCCTTCGGTCGAGTCGTTTTATCGCGCCGAACAGCAGGCATACCACCTCGTCAAGTTACCGGATCGCATTGGCGCGACGCTGCCGCCCGTCGAGATTATCGACCTGCGTGATGAACTGCACGCGGGCAATACCAGCATTATCAGTCGCCGTTTGTATAGCGAGATTGAGCAGGTGTTAAGCCAGAAACAGCAGGCCATACTTTATCTCAATCGGCGCGGCGCGGCCAGTTGCGTCCTCTGTCGCGAGTGCGGCTTCGTGGCGATGTGCGACAAGTGCGATGTGCCGCTCACCTATCACGCCACCGAGCGCGTTTTGCTCTGCCACTACTGCAACAGCCAGAGCAAGGTGTTGCGCATCTGCCCGCAATGCGGCAGCGAGAGTATACGCTATTTTGGTCTGGGGACTGAGAAAGTGGTCGATACTATCGAGCGCAGCTTTCCTAACGCGCGTCTCCTGCGCTGGGACCGCGATACAGCCAAAAATCGCCGCGCCCACGAACAACTTTTGGACCGTTTCGCCAATCGCGAAGCAGATATTCTTGTCGGCACCCAGATGATCGCCAAGGGGCTTGACCTGCCCGGCGTGACACTGGTCGGCGTCATCTCCGCCGATATCGCCCTGATGCTGCCCGATTTTTCAGCATCGGAACGCGCTTTCACCCTGCTTACGCAGGTAGCGGGACGCGCCGGACGCGGCGAGGAGGCCGGACAGGTGATTATCCAGACCTTCAACCCGCAGCATTTCTGTATCGATGCCGCCTCGCGCCACGATTACTCCGAATTTTACGCCGCCGAGATCGAAGCGCGCCGCCGCTACGGCTATCCCCCCTTTCGCCAGTTCGTCAAATTCACCTACAGTCACGAGAACCGCCGCCGCTCGCAAAACGAGGCCCTGCTGCTGCGCGAAAAGCTTGACACCTGGATTGCGCGCCTGGGCCTGTCACAGACCGACATTGTAGGTCCCGCCCCCGCGCTGATGGAGCGCGTCAACAGTAAGTATCGCTGGCAGATGATCGCGCGCGGCCCCGACCTGCACCCGCTCCTGCGCGTAATCGATACGCCCGGTTGGGAAGTCGATATCGACCCCGTAAGCTCGATGTAGAAGCAAAGATGTCAGATGGTTGAGCCTATATGTCTCGTCTTCAGATCAGCCAGTTCTAAACAAATTAAGATAAGCGGGAGTAGCTGAAATGAAAGCGAGCAAGAAATGTGGTATGCTGTAATGCATAGCTCCGGGTAGTATCGTGTAATAGTAAGCGAAACGCATGGCAGATCAAACATCGCTCTTCGGGTCAGAAAATTCTTCACTGGCCCGTAAAAACACCTCTCCTGGCGGCGCGGTAGAGGAACCTCTGGCGGCGCGTATGCGCCCGCGCGCGCTGGACGAAATTGTGGGACAGGAACACCTGCTGGGGCCTGGCAGGTTATTGCGTCGCAGTATCGAGGGCGATGCCATCTCGTCAATGATCCTGTGGGGGCCGCCGGGCAGTGGCAAAACGACGCTGGCCGACGTTATTGCGCGTGTCACACGCGCGCATTTCGTGCGCCTCAGCGCGGTTTCGGCTGGTGTAGCCGATCTGCGCAAAGTTGTTGAGGATGCCAGAAAACTTCAGCAGTTTAGCGGGCAGCGCACGATTATGTTTATCGATGAGATTCATCGTTTTAACAAGGCGCAGCAAGATGCCATCCTTCCCCATGTAGAGCATGGCGTGGTCACGCTGATTGGCGCGACGACCGAGAACCCCAGCTTTGAGGTAAACGGCGCGCTCTTGTCGCGCTCGCGTGTCTTCGTACTAAAAGCGTTGAGCGAGGCACAGATTCTCGATTTGTTGCAACGCGCGCTTCACGACAAAGAGCGCGGCCTGGGCCAATTTTCTATCAGCGTCGATGAGGACGCCATGCAGCAGATCGCCATTTTCGCCAATGGCGATGCGCGCGTGGCTCTCAATGTGCTTGAACTGGCGGCGCAAAGCAACCAGAATAAGGGCGGTCGGGTCACGCTGGCGGTGGTCGAGGACGCCATGCAGCACCGCGCCCTGCTTTATGATAAGGGTGGCGACCAGCACTATGATACGATCTCCGCGCTGCATAAATCGTTGCGCGGCTCTGACCCCGACGCCTCGCTGTACTGGCTGGGTCGCATGATCGAAGCGGGTGAAGACCCTTTATACATTGTGCGCCGCCTGATTCGCTTTGCCTCGGAAGATGTGGGCATGGCCGACCCACAGGCGCTGCTGGTGTGTGTAGCTGCGCAACAGGCGGTGCATTTTGTGGGCCTCCCGGAAGCCAACCTGGCCCTCGCGCAGGCGGTTGTTCACCTTGCAACAGCGCCCAAAAGCAACGCGCTGTATGAAGCGTATAGCCGCGTGCAAGAAGACGTGCAGCAAACCCGCAACGACCCCGTTCCCTTGCAGATTCGCAATTCGCCCACGCAGTTGATGAAAGACCTGGACTACGGCAAAGATTATAAGTACGCCCACGACTACTATAAAGAAATGCAGATTGACGATACTGAAAGACCCCCGGCCAGACAGCTTCAAGAGTATTTGCCGGAGAGTTTGAAAGGTCGCCACTACTACGAGCCTGGACACCAGGGTAGAGAAGCCGGTATCAAGAAGTGGCTTGAGAAGCGACGAGAACAGACAGGGTAGGGGCGACCCTTGCGGTCGCCCTGGCTCCCCAACAGGCGGCGCGAGCAAATTTGAAAGAGCGACAAATTGACAATATACAGTACATACGTCTATATAAACGTCAAAATGATACATTTTGACATACCTATGCTACAATGGTATTATCATGCTCGCTAATACGCGGGGAATGTGAAAGATTGCTGAGAAAGAAAGGAAGCGCCAATGGCGACGAATAGCAGGCAACATCAGCGGAAACAGAGCAGCGATACGAAACGTACCGATCTCAATCCGTTAAAGTTGTCGCCCGATACGCGGAAGCAGCAGGAGGGATGGACAGATAGCGATGGACCGGTAGAGGGTGAGGACCTACCAGAGGAGATGCCGCGCACGCCAGGTAGCGCTATCCGCTACAGGCAGCCATCGGAAAATTTACGCGGAATACGCGAGCAAGATGATGATCCAGATAGAACGCGCCAGCACATACCCGGTTCGACGCGACGCACAAGCCAGGCGTATGGCGGAGTTCCCGGCCAGATGAGAGTGCGCGCCGGACGTAATACGACGATCGATATCCCACAGCCCCAGAAAGCGCCAACGAGTCATTCCAGGCACTGGTTATTGTACGTGGGCGTGGGCATGATCGTCGCGCTAGCCCTGTGGTTGACGTTTTCCTCGCTCCTGGCATGGGGTATCGGAAAATACAATGATGTCGTGTATGGTTATCCACGGATTTACCAGACAGATGCGGTAGTGGGACATAACGACAGCCAGGCGCGCCCCAGTCATTTTGTCGCAATGAACCTGCGCGGGCAGGTCGTTGTGATTGAGCTAGCCGGCGGCAACCCCAACAGGTCCTTCGATTATGTCGGCCCCACTATGATTGCTAAAGGGGATGACCTCATACCCATCACCCTCACTTTCAGTGACGTGCATCGTAACGGCAAGCCGAATATGGTGATCCATATTCAGGATCGCG
>DAHVFL010000244.1 GCA_027316975.1 Chloroflexota bacterium
CTCCCCTGCCATCCTTCGCTCCCCTGCCATCCTTCGCTCCCCTGCCATCCTGAGCGAAGCGAAGGATCTCCGCCGCGCTGCACCGATCAGCACAGATCCTTCGCTTCGCTCAGGATGACAGGGGGCGAGTGCGGCGAAGGATGACAGGGGAGCGAAGGATGACAGGGGGCGAGTGCGGCGAAGGATGACAGGGGGCGAGTGCGGCGAAGGATGACAGGGGACGAGTGCGGCGAAGGATGACACAGATGGGAGCGAGACCCCACATGTTTTAGTGAATCTCCACCTTCAAATCCACGACAACTTCAGGCGTTCTAATACGCGCTTGATCGGCCCTTGATTCCAGAACTCTTCGATACCGAGCATTCGAGTAGCGCGGATATAGACTATAAGGCCGACACCCAGTTCCAGCAGAAGTTTAATCAAGGCCATCACTGTGCCTGTAAGTCCCAGCGTTTGACCGGGATTGGTCGTAACAAGCACATGATCGAGTATGAAGCGGAGAATGAGCAGCGCTATGCCCATGGCCCCGGATGCCAGTAATACCCGTCCGGCAAATCTTCCCAACCCGCGTATCTCCAGCCCTCCGATGCGTTGTTGCAGCAGCCAGAGCAGCACAAGGGCTTCGAGCACTCCAGCCAGTGACGTAGAAAACGCCAGCGCTCCCAGACCCCACGAGATTGACGTTACCGAGACCGGATTCAAAAAGATGATGCTTAAAAAGAGAATGCTTAACGCGATCTTCAAAATGAATTGAGCTATGCTCACGATGACCGGTGTCCTACTGTCGCGCATGGCATAGAACGAGCGCGTCAAAATCTCGACAGAGGCCAGCCCGACCAGGCCGAGCGCGAAAAATGCGAGCGGGATAGATGTGCTCTCGGCGCTGGCCAGCGAATACGCGCCATGTTGTAAGAGTACCTGGATGATCGGCAACCCCAACACAATCAGTCCCACACTTGATGGAATGGACATGAAGAGAATGCTGCGCAGCGTATCTTGAATAATGGCTCGTACCCGGTCAAAACGCCCCCGCGTCACATTTTCAGCCAGTGTGGGGAACGCTGCTGTCGAGATAGCCATGCCGAAAATGCCAAGCGGCAGCAAGATCAGTTGCAGCGCCTGGTAATACTGTGTGATGTGTCCGCTCTGATTGATAAGCGGGAGGGTTGCAACCATTACCAGAATCAAACCGCGATCAATGAAGGTTGAGACGTAGAGCATAGCTGCGTTGACGATACGTGGCACCATCTGGCGACCAATCTGTATCACGCCTGGGTGATGGTAGTCGAACGAAAGCTGATAACGCATACCCACTTGTATGATAGCGGGAATCTGCACAGCTACCTGCAACACCGCGCCTATCACAACACCCCAGGTTGCGAAATAGACGGCGGTGGTCTGGTGAGACAGGAAGGTGGATGCGACCTGCGCTGGAGTCAAATGCGCTGTGTTGATGCGGGACATAATAAAAAAACCAGGAACAAGACCAAGGATGAGACCGATGTTATATACGACTGTGCCTATGGCTGGCTGCAAGAAATTTTGCTTCGAGTTGAGAATAGAGGTGATAATCACACCTCCGCCAAGTATGATGGATTGCAAAAACATGATGCGTGAGAGCGAGATTATCAGACCAAGTTCGGCTGCGGGTACGCCGGGGTTATAAAGCGGGACCAGCCAGGATGCAAAAATAATCGCCAGTAATGCCAGTACCATCATGATAGCAATTGCCAGGTTCAACGCAGAACTGGCAACATGCCACGCCGTTTTCTCATCGCGTTCGCCAATCATATAATGAGTAAAGATGGGGATGAAAGCCGAACTGAGCGCGCCCCCGGCCACGATGTTGAAGATCAGGTCAGGCACCAGAAAGGCTTGCAAAAATGCGTCGGACGTAATACCCGTACCGAAGACATCCGCAAACATGCTTGTGCGCAGTAGACCGAGGATGCGACTGGCGATGAATGCGCCCGACAGGATCAGAGTTGCCCTGCCGATACGCGCTTTCTGGATCATCCCGGTATCCTGCGAAGGCTGCGCTGCGGGCTGGAGCCGATTATCAACGCGCCCGGGCAAAGCGGCAGGGCTATGCTGAGCCACAGGTGGCAGCACAGGCCCGCGCCTGGGTGAGGCTTCGATTATTGGTTTGACCAGCGAAGGCGACATCTCCACAGGGCGTTGCCCCACTTGCGGGTCCTGTGTTGGGGAAAATGCCCCGGCTCCCGGAGGAGGCGGGAGTACAATTTTCCGCGGCCGACCGCCTTTACGTGAAATCAGGCCTGATACATTGGAACTCATGCGGGAATTCATGCGACGCTGTCCCCGGCGCATTCGATCCTCACGCAGTTGCTGTAATCGCTCCTGGCGAAGCTGTGGCAAGGGCTGAGATGGCTGGGGCGCGTTGAAATACTGGTATTCCATGCCCTGACCATATCCCAGAGACGCGCCCATATCTTTTACTGGCTGCTGTTGACGCGGCGAAATTGGTTGCGCTGGCCTATTCTGATTGTAGCCTGGCGCCGGGTAAGCTGGCGGGTGTTGTGGGTTGGGTGGTTGCAGGCCGGGTTGCTGCGGATTGGGTGGTTGCTGAGGGTAGGGATTGGCAGGCGAATACTGCGCCGGAGGATGCTGTTGATCCTGGTCGTATTGCCATCCATAATACGGTTGTTGCTGTTGGCCCGGTGTTCCCTGCGGAGGCAAGGGCGGTTGTTGTCCTTCGTTTCCCAAATTCTCGCTCAGTTATCAGAATATCTTGTATTCGCCAACCCAGCATAACATAATTGAGCAATTCTGACAACGTATGTTTTCATGTACCCTTTTTATCCAACCTAAGAAAGCAACTTTGGCATTGATTCAGGGTCTCCGGACATATTCTCAGCGAGCTTTTCCGCTTTTTCAGACCCTACTTCTTGCGCCTTCTTGAATTCTTTAGGGTGCATTTCGCGCCATTCAGACCAGACCGCAATCAGAAGCGCCTGTATCACCCCTGCAACGGGCGAAGCCAGCAGCGCGCCGGGGATACCGAAAAGCTCGGCTCCAGCGATCAGTGCGGCTATAGAGACGACTGGATGCAGGCCAATGGTCTTGCCTACGATGCGCGGTCCCACTACGTCGCCTTCAATTACATGCACGACGATGAAGTAGACCAGCACGATGACGGCGATGAGCCACCCCCTGGTCAGGGCGAGCAACACACAGATCGCTCCCGAAGTAAGCGTTCCCAGCACCGGAATGAACTCTAATACGAATGCCAGCACGCCAAGTAGGAGGGCAAATGGTACGCCAATCACATACATACCTACCCCAACCAGCACCCCGATCAGCCCGCACATAATCAATTGACCGCGAATGTAACCGCCGACTACGCGCTGCAGGGTGTCAAGCAAAAACCGCACGCGCCCCTGCTGTTGATCTGGCATGTTGCGTCGTAACCAACTGGTCACATGTGAGCCGCTCGTGAGGAGGTAGACGCTTAGCACCGCCACCAGGATAAAATTCAGGATACCACTGAATAGACCTGTTAATAGCGGCACCAGGTTCCCCGCGAAGCCCTCTAAATAGGCAATGCCCTGGTTGAGTACTGTATTAAGCTGGTTCTGCGTTATGCCGAATCTCCCCAATACCTGTTCCAGTTGCGATGGCTGACCACCCCTGGGCGTCAGTAAATGCTGCACATATGCCGAGAGTGAGACGAACTGCTGGATAGCTGTACTCACTACCAGGTAGAGAAGGGCCACAATCGCACCCAGTACAAGCAAATACACAACCAGAATGGCGAGATAACGTGGCATGACACGCTCGAACAGCTTCACCACGCCTGCCAGGGCATAGGCAAGTAGAGTCGCTATAATAAGTAAGAACAGCGTCTGGATTATATGTCCCGCCAGCCACAAAATGAGCAGTACGACGGCGGACCAGGCGAGAATAGCAAGCGGAAGTCCGCATCGCCGGGTCCATTTAGCGATTACTGATGTTGGATCAGCGTTGCGGTCTGTGTGCGAACGTACAGTTGTAGTCATGTGTATACCTCTTTAAGATAATTTCTACCTGTATCACGTTTGCAAACACTAAATAGAAGCATTCTGAATGAGCATATCAAAAATTAGATGAGCAATACACCGCTTGTAATAAGTGCGACCGTTACCAGTACTACGTAGTCGGCCACCTGCAATCCAGTATCATGCACTATGGTTTGTCGTCCCCGCACTTCGTAGCCGCGCGCATCCAGGGCCGTAGCCAGCTCGGAAGCGCGGCGCAGCACGCTGGAAATGAACGGAACGAAAAGCGCGATCAGACTTTGCAGGCGCTCGCGCACCCTCCCATGCGTATAATCAGCGCCGCGTGATGTTTGCGCTTTCACAAGCAGTTCAACCTCTTCGAGGAGCGTGGGGATAAAGCGCAGGGCGATCAGCAGCATCAGCGCGAAATCATCGACCGGCAGATGCAGCCAGCGCAACGGCGTCAACAGGCGCGTCAGACCCTCGATCAGAGCGATGGGGCTGGTGGTCATAGTAAGGAGTATCGAATAGGCAAACAGTGTGAGGAAGACTCCGAAGAGGGTCACTTCCACCCACACGCCGTCATACGTCAGGACAATTGGCCCGATTGGCAGCGCAGAGCTTGCGAGATTGTCGCGTGTGACCCACCATAGGATCGCCACGCCGATGGTTATTATAATCACCAGTACTCGGATGCGTTTGAACCAGCGCTGGCGTGTCATGGCGCGAATACGGGGAAGAGGCAGCAAGCAGAGCAAGGTAAAAAACGCGAGCGCCATACCATATACGATGATTCCCCCTCGTAGTAGCGTATAAGAAAGCGGCCAGGGGCCGAATGTGCGTAAAACTTTCGTAACAGTGTCGCTGAAAAAAAGCACATTGGGTATGATGCCAATCAGCGCAAGTAGCACTAGCCAGCGCATTCGCCGCCACATGGTGCCGGGAGAAATGCCTGAAAACGCGATGCCCGCGAACAATAGCACGATTGCTACGATATGGGGCGTAAAATCCCAGAAATTCTGGTTGGCAATGGTGAAAAAGATGGTCAACCAGAGCATCAGCAGTAACTTCGTCCTGGCGCGCAGGCGGTGTAGCCGGCTTTTTCCTGGATAATACGTGCCTAAAGGAATGTTCTGAAACATTTATACCTGGCCCTTCTCTGTAATCGTGCGCATTCCCTTAAGCGCGTCAAAGGCTTCATCGAGCGTGCTAACCTCGTCAGGGAGCGTCATACCACCCTTGCGCAACAGGGAAAGCAGTTCGTTGAGCGGCGGCGCGGCCAATCCCCACGCGCGCAGCGTCTCGCCCCGCGCGAAGATGCTTCGGGGTTCGCCCTGCATCACCAGCTGCCCATCATATAGCACAAAGAGCCTGTCGGCCAATGTTGACACCTCAGCCATATCGTGCGACACCAGCACAACCGTAACGCCCTGCTGCTCCTTGATCCGTTTGAGATAGGTGTAAAAATCTTCGCGCCCATCGGCGTCCAGCCCGACGGTAGGTTCATCGAGAATCAAGATCGAAGGCGTCATCGCCAGCACACCCGCCAGGGCTACGCGCCTTTTTTGCCCGCCGCTTAGCTCGAACGGGTTGCGCATGGCGAACTCTTCATGCGGCAAACCTACCAGGTCGAGCGCGTCTAGCACGCGCTTGCGTATATCTTTGCGTTTGAGTCTCATGCGGCGCGGCCCAAAGGCCACATCCGCGTAGACGCTGCGCTCGAACAATTGCGCCTCTGGAAATTGAAAGAGCATCCCGGCGCGTTGGCGCAGGATGATCCTGTCTGCGCTTTTGCCGTCAACATCGATGCCGTCTACCATCACGCTGCCCGACGTGGGGCGCAGCAGCCCGTTGAAATGCTGCACCAGCGTCGATTTGCCGGAGCCAGTCACGCCTATAATGGCAACGCAGCAGCCGCGCTCGATTTCCAGGCTGATATCGTCGAGCGCGGTTTTTTGCAACGGCCCGGCATTTTTTGATTGGTACGTATGGGTAAGATGGCGCGTAATGATGATAGGGTCTTTCACAGCAACAACTCCTGCGCAATAGCTTCTACTGTCAGCGCGTCTGGCGAGATGCGGAAACCCGCTTTACGCAGCCCCGCCGCCAACATCAGAGGTTCAGGAATTGCCAGCTTCAACGCCCGCAACCGCGCCAGGTCGGCGAATACCTGTGGAGGTGTCCCTTCCATCACGATTTTTCCTCGTTCCATTACGACGATTCGCTGCGCCAGGGCCGCCTCTTCGAGCAGGTGCGTGACCTGGATGATCGTCAACCCAAAATCTTTGTTGAGCAGGTGCAGCAATGCCACGATTTCCTGCCGCGCTAAGGGGTCAAGCTGCGCGGTAGCTTCGTCGGCGATGATGCACTGCGGACGCAGCGCCAGCACACCCGCGATTGCCAGGCGCTGCTTCTGCCCGCCTGAAAGCTTGCCCGGTGGCATCCCGCGCAGGTGCGCTATGCCGACAGCCTGCATCGCCCACGCAACGCGCTCCCTGATCTCCTGCGCGGAAATGCCGCGCACCGTTAGCGCCCAGGCGACATCGTCTTCAACCACCGTTGCGATAATCTGGTTATCGGGATTCTGGAAGATCATGCCTACCGTTTCGCGAATGGTGCGCCAGTTTCCCTGTTCGGCGCTATCGAGTCCCGCGATCAACACTCGCCCGCTCGCAGGGATCAGCAGGGCGTTACAGTGGCGCGCCAACGTAGACTTGCCGCTCCCATTGTGACCGAGCAAGGCAATGTATTCTCCCTGTCGCGCCTGAAGGCTCACATCGTTTAAGGCCAGCGCGGAAGGTGCGCTTTCCTTCGACTGAACAGGATAGGCAAAGCGAATGGATTGTAAATCAATCAGAGGTATCTGCTGCATTATTTTGCTCTCTGCCTCGCTATTCCCAGGCGGCGCACTTCTTTTCTCAAATTTTGCGTCATCCAGTGCCGGCCAATTCTCCCACGTACAGGGATGAGTCCCACCAGCGTGCGCAACGTCCAGTAAAGAAAACGCTCGATAATGCCGCTCGGAAATGGGCGCACCTTGTACCCAAGCCGGCGCGCAATGAAATTGGTCACGTAGTAGG
>DAHVFL010000245.1 GCA_027316975.1 Chloroflexota bacterium
ATACCAGCCTGATCGAGCGGTTGCAGGAGATCGAACGCGAATCGCTCTTCTTCCATGAAGAGGAAAGCACCTGGTACTACGCGCTTGGCTGCATTCTGGGGGAACTGAGCGGCCAGCTTTTCCCCGCCACAAGCGAGGAATGCACCCGATGGGAAGCAGATCGCCGCTCCTGGACGGCACAAGCAAGCTAGGGGGAGAGCGTGTGAAGCATCTGCTCCCGGACCATCCCCCAGGAGCGGAGAGTGACACGAGAGGCAGGGTCACTGGCTTGCTCTGCCTCTCGTGTAGACACACACACTGAACCCCTGGCGAGAGGGCATAGCATGTTACTCTGTAAGAAGATCAAAATCGAAGTCAGCCCGCAAGACGCCGAAGCCCTGGAATTTATGCAGGCCAAGTGTCGCGGCCTCTACAACTGGTGGGTGCTGCGCCTCAAGAGCGGCGCACGCTGGAATGTCTACGAAGCCAAAAGAACCTTACAAGCGAGCAAGCAATATGATCTGGAATTACAGCAGGTCTACGGCAAGCTTTTAGCAGAGGTCTATTTCCGGCTGGATGGAGCCATGCAAGCCTTCTTCCGTCGCGTGAAAGCGGGAGAAAAACCAGGGTTTCCACGCTTCAAACCGCGCCATCAGTTCTTTACGCTGTGTTATCCGGCCATGTACCTGAACAAGGTCACAGGCCATACCATCGTTCTGCCCACCGGAGGCGGGAGATGGGGGCCAAAGCGGTATCCTGACATTGTCGCGCATCTAACGGAGCCGCCACCTGCAAACTTTAAAGAAGTGGCGGTTTCACGAGATGCGCGTGGTAACTATTACTGTTCGTTTGTCTATGATGAGACAGAACAACACCAGGACGAGATGCCCAGGACAGACAAGAAGCGCAAGCCCCGTCCCTTGCGCGCTAATGGTATTGTAGCCTTTGACCTGGGCATCAAGACGCTGGCAACGGGCTACACCGATCAGGGACGCTTCTACCACATCGGCGGCTTCAAAGGCTATCGCTACTACAATAAACAACTGGACAAGATCCGCTCGAAACGGGATAAATGCAAGAAGAAATCGCGCCGCTATCTGCATCTCTCGCGGGTCTACAAGCGCGTTTCCGAACGGAAGCGGCGCAAGCAACAGGACTGTCTGCATAAAGCCTCTCATCTTATCGCTGGCACACTGGCTGAAAGGGCTGTGGTGGTCGGTGATCTTTCCCAACGGCAGATGGTCATCAAAAAGCAAGAGAGCGAGACCCCGAAAGAACGGCGCAAGCGGCAAATCCGCAACCGTCTAGTGTATAATGATTGGGGTCTCTACGGCTTTGTGCAAATGCTTACCTACAAGTGTTTGCGCTTTGGGAAAGAACTTTTTATCATCAGTGAACGTGATACCACCAAGACCTGTCATGTCTGCAAGCACAAAAAAGACATGCCGCTGCGGGTGCGCACGTATCGCTGTGAGAACTGCGGCTTAGTGATGGATCGCGACGACAATAGCGCGATCAACATCTATGAGCGGTTCCTTGCCCGGCCTGGGCCACACACTCGCTAAGAGTGCGGTGTGCTGCGTGATGAATGCAGCAATCAACACATTTGGATATGTTTTGAAAGGCAGTTTCCATGTACGAACAATTCGGTACCATCAACGCGCGGGATTTTATCACGCGAAGTAAACAAACAGGTGCTACAGGTGCTGTCGGGCGAGTTGTCATCCTCGATGGTGATATTGGGCCGCTTGAGCGAGAAGAAGAAGAATTACTGCGCGAGTTTGTTGAACGCGGCGGAGGGCTGGTATGCATCGGCGATGCGCTTGAAGCCTATCACGAACACACGATTCTTGGTGAGATGCTGGGTAATACGCATGGCATCTGCGTGCCGCGCTGCGAGATCATCGCGCGTGTTGCGAATGCTGATCACTACATAACGCGCCGCGTCGATTCTTCCTTTGCACTGCTGGAAGCAGTGTACATTCTGGATGTCGTTCCTCCTGACGCAGAGATCGTGTGGAAAACTTCCTGGCGGTATGCCTCCTATACGCTGGCCTTTGCGCGTAGTTATGGCGAAGGGCGTATCTTCTGTGCCACGCCGGGCAGCGACCCGCAAACGCGACAGCATCCCGTCTTTCGCCAGATGATCGAACGCGCTATCCGTTATGCCGGGGGAGCGGATACACGCGAAACGACGAAGCGCGTGGCGATGATCGGCTATGGCGCGATTGGCTTAGAACACGGCACTGCCATTAGCAACGTGTCCGGGTTGGAGTATGCGCTGGTATGCGACCGCAGTGAAGAACGCTTAGCCATGGCCCGCAAAGCCTTTCCCGGCATCGAGACCTGCACTGACCTTGAGCAGGTGGCGCGCGATCCCGCTATCGATGTGGTGATTGTATCGACGCCGCCTGATACGCACGCCGCCATTTCGATGCATATGTTACACGCTGGCAAGCACGTCGTATCCGAAAAGCCCTTTTGCCTGGCGAGCGGTGAGGCCGATGAGATGATCTCACTTGCGCAAAAGCAGGGGCTGGCGCTCACTGTCTACCAGTGCCGGCGCTGGGACCCTGATTTTCTGGCAATCTCGCGCGTGCTGCAAGAGCAACTCATTGGGGAGGTCTTCCACATTGAGACGTTCATCGGCGGTTTCGCGCATCCCTGCGACTACTGGCATTCGCACGAGCCGATCTCCGGCGGTGTTTTCTATGACTGGGGTTCGCATTACCTCGACTGGATTTTGCAACTCATTCCTGGCAGGGTAGTGAGCGTGCGCGGCGTGGAACATAAGCGCGTCTGGCATGATGTCACGAATGCCGATCATTCGGCAGTCTACCTGCGTTTCGCCGGGGGACAGGAGGCCGAATTTATGCATTCGGATATCGCCGCCGCGCCGAAACCGAAATGGTACATCCTGGGAACCCGCGGCGCCATCGTGGGACACTGGCGTCAGGAGACGGTGAAGACGCGCCGCTGGTCGGGCGACCTGGTCGAGGAACGGCTGGCCCTCTCCGAAGCCCTGCCGGACCTGTACGTGCATACGCGCGACATCAGCGGCGCCATTCACGAACAACATCTCACGTTACCTGAGCCGCCAGTCTATGCCTTCCATCGTAACCTGGCAAACCACCTGCACAGCGGCGAGGAACTGGCCGTGTCGCCGGCAGAGTCCAGGCGCAATATCGCGGTGATGGAGGCCGCTAAACGTTCCGCGGAACGCGATGGCGAAGTGATGCAACTGGTAGGGCCTCCCTGAAGAACAGCGTCGATGCGTTATGATAGGGCCTGGAATGACGAAATGGTTGCGATAGCTCCATTTTGCAACTGGATACGTAGGCCACAATAGCCCGATGAAAGCGAACTATCAGTCGCTGTTACCATCCAGCCCGATGGCTTAGTTGTGCCGGTTAGCCACGCGTTGGCAGAAAGGGTCGTGCCAACGATGCTGAAGTCAATCGAGTATGATGTACCAGCGGTTGCAGCAAACGGAACAGTTTTCAAGGTAGTAGTTGTTCCGTTTACCTTTTTCTGCACTACCAGCGTGGTTCCATCGATATAGGCTTTGTACCAGTTATTGCTATCCTTCCAGTGTAATACAGCTCCCAGGTTGGTATACTTGAAACTGCTGAGTGAACCACTGAATATCACCTCTGAATCTGTGGCGATTGGTCCAAGCACAGCATTATAGATCGATGCGCCCTTCGACAGTTGCCCGGTGTTATTCACAATAGAGAACACACTGGAGTTGTTGGCGTCGCCTCCCCACGTTAGACCATCGCTGGCATTGCCCCAGCGCTGCTGATTGGCGCGCTGGAAGGTATCCTGGGCAAGTGTCGTCCCAGGTGTTGGTGTAATGGTGGGCGACGGCGGGACGGTCGGTGACGGCGAGACCGTCGGCGATGGCGACATCGTGGGTGAAGGTGAGACCGTTGGCGATGGCGGTGGTGGTAGATTGTTCTGGATGGCCACCGCAAGCTTGTTAGCAAACTCCTCCGTAAACCAGATGCGATTTTGGCTATCGACATTTAATCCATCGTGCGGATGTTGTGGAGTAGGCGCTGCATACGTGGAAAACGAGCCTGTACCAGTGTCTGGGAATGAACCAAAGATGTTTTGTACCGAATCATCGAACCAGATCAAACCGTTTGAATCGAAGGCGATGCCGGAAGCGTGAGTTCCCCCACAGGTAGTGCAGGTTGCCGGGTAGCCGTACTCAGTGACTCCGTTCGTCGTTCCCGGTACTGCTTGCGATACTTTGAGTTCGCCAATCATGCCGACCCAGCCTTCAGTCCACCAGATATTGCCATTCGGTTCAATTGTAAGCAGGTGAGGCGTCAGTCCACCAGGGGGATTGTCGCGGATTTTATATTCGTTCATTTGCCCACCGGCAGTAAATTCGCCAATTTGGGCGACCGCCGAGTTATTTTCGGTGAACCAGATGTTATTTGAGGCATCAACTCCAATGCCATAGGGCTGACTATTGGCTGCCGGCGTCGTAAATTCGGTCATTTGTAGCGTGGAGGGGTTAAACTTACCGATTTTGTTTGTGTAATGTTCGGTAAACCAGATATTGCCGCTATGATCGATGGCGATGTCCCAGGGACCTGATGCCGCAGTTGGCACAGCGAATTGCTGGTACGTATTTGTCACCGGATTCAACGTACCAATTGAATTTGACATCGGCATGGCGAACCAGACATTCCCACTTGCATCAAACGCGAGGAACAGGGCTTGCCCAAAACCGGCGGGGAGTTGGTACGTTTTGATCCAACTCGAAGCGGCAGGATTGTACACTTCTATTTTGCCGGGAGGGGTTGAGCCGCTGCAGGTGGGCGCGGGGTCACAACCAGGGACGGCTACCCACACATTGCCCTTGCTATCAAAGGTGACGCCCCAGGGTTCCTGACCACCGTTCAGCCAGAAGTCGGTGACAGTCACGCCCGGCGACTGGGCACGGCTAGATCTCATGTCTTTGCCGAATAGAGTAAATGCCACCACCATGCTCGCTAGCACTGATCCCAGCACAACAAGATTACAAATAGCTTTTCTTTTATCCATATGTCGCATTTCCTTTTTATAGAAGTAAACGATACATCATCCATGATTCTGCCACTACGACCGGAAACATCCATTTAAAAGTGATGACAATAGAAGCCCTGGTAGAAATAATACACCTTGCAGGCTCAGAAAACGGTAGGAAGTGGGTTAAGATTGGGTTAAATTATACAAAAGCGGTTGAGAAGAATGAGCTAACTCTTTCGATGAAGATGATACACATCTCAGTATCGAGGGATGTGTGCGTGTGTTACAATGCTCATGTTTCAATAGAGCATATACTCGTCTGTGTTCATGTTCAGTACCTCTGGCGTCTTCTGACCTGGAATGGGATGCAATGGAGTACTGCATACCGGAGTAAGAAGTAAAGGTGACAAATATGGCAGATTACGCAAGTTTTCGACAACGCCTGGATGCTGTGCTGCGCACGTTAGACGTAAAGCAAGTGAGTAAATTTCTTATAGCCGAAAACCAGTGGGATGAAGGCGCTCCAGCCGATGCCGAGTTTGCCATGTGGATGATGATTGCCGGTAGCCAGACACTGCGTGATTTGCATGAGCAGGCGCGTCAATGGCTGGTCAGCCATGGACACGAGGAGGAAGCCAGCGCGGTATTACGCAGGGAGCAGGGCGCGGGTGGCGGCAACCGCGCTAAAAGGAACCAGTCTCAGCACAAGGGGAAGCGAGGGTGAGATAAAGGAGCAGGCAAAACAAGACAGCAGCTTGTCTTGCCTGCTCCTTTATCTCACTGAGCAATTGCTCCGTGCGTGGAGCGCGTTTCCTGCCGACAAGACGCGGTATGCCTTGAGCGGAACGAACTGGAACCGGTCGCAGCATCCCGCAGATGTAAGAAGTCGCGCGCTTCACGAGTTGTCCGGCAAAAAATGTCGAACATATGTTATAACGAACCTGGTTACTTCTCGGCTTCAGCTTTCTTGTGCTGCGCGATAATTTCCTGCTGCACAGTGGCGGGAACTTCTTCATACTGGTAAAATTCCATTTTGAAGGTGCCGCGTCCCTGGGTGATAGAGCGCAGGTCGGTCGCGTAGTGCAGCATTTCGGCCTGCGGCACATTGGCAGTGATCTGCTGCAACCCGTTGCCGAGGTTGGACATGCCCAGCACGCGCCCGCGTTTGGAGTTGATGTCGCTCATGATGTCGCCCATATTGCCTTCAGGCACCGTGATGGTGGCGGTCATGACGGGTTCGAGCAGAGCCGGGCTGGCTAAGGGTACGGCCTCTTGCATACCCAGCGAAGCCGCGATTTCAAAGGACTGCGCAGACGAATCAACCGGGTGGTATTTGCCGTCCACCAGGGCCACCTTGACGTAGACCAGCGGGTTGCCGGAGATGAAGCCACGTTTGAGCGATTCGCGCACGCCCTTTTCAACGCCTGGGATGAACTGGTTTGGCACAACGCCGCCCACGACTTTGTCTTCAAAGATGAAGGTTTCTTCGCTGCCCATGGGCAACGGCTCGATCTCCAGCCAGACATCGCCAAATTGTCCGTGACCGCCGCTTTGCCGCTTGTGGCGACCATTGGCGCGCGCCTTTTTGCGGATGGTTTCGCGGTAGGAGATGCGCGGGTCGCGTGCCTCAAGATCAACAGCGTACTTGCGTTTGATGCCCTCGATGGTGATCTGTAGATGGGATTCTCCGATACCGGAGAGCAGTACTTCGGCGGTTTGGGGGTCGCGAGCGACGCGCAGGGTGCGATCTTCTTCCGCGACACGCGCCAGCGCATTGCTCATCTTATCCAGGTCAGCCTTACTTTTAGGGAAAACGGCAACTGTAAAGCAAGGCTCCGGGAAGTCGATGGGTTCCAGTGGTCTGCCCGTATCTTTGTTGCTGGTAAGGGTGTCTCCGGTATGGGTGTTGGCGAGTTTGGCTGCCGCGCCGAAATCGCCCGCGGGAATCTCGGTAGCATATTCCTGCGTCTTGCCGCGTGGAAGAATAAGCTGTCCAATGCGTTCGTCGGCCCTGGTTTGCTGGTTAAACACATGCATATCTGGTTTCAGGGTACCAGTATACAC
>DAHVFL010000246.1 GCA_027316975.1 Chloroflexota bacterium
TTACCTTCCTGCTGGATGGTCATGTCGCGCCGGGCAATCCGGGTACGCGAAGTGACTCGAACGGCAACTTTACCACAACTATGACCATAACCAATGCCTGGAGCGTCGGTTCCCACACCCTGACAGCCAGGGACGCCAGCAACGACAGCACAAAAAACAGTGTCAGCGTGACGATTGTGCAGCCTGGTCAGTCCAACACGCCTGGACCGAACGGCGCTCCACCCGATGACGCTACCTTTACGCTGAACATCCCGGCGCAGGGGAGGATCACTACGGTGAACCAACCGTTTACAAACAACGAAGAAGCCCTCCTCATTACGGGGCATCCAGACCCGGCGGGCGGAACCGTCTGCTTGAATCGGGACAATGGCCAGCAATTCAGTTCATCGTATGTCGCCAACAACGGTATCCCTTTCACAGAGACCTTCTCGTTCTCCTGCAAGGGAAGCTATAAGAGCGGCAAGATCAGTTATACCGAGACGCTCCTCACCGACGTAGTCACCTTCACAGACGGATCGGGTATAAGCTGCACATTAATTTCCCCGCAGCTCAACCAGCAGGTGACAGGAAGCTATACAGGCAACGGTACCTTCACCGGCACCTGGACCTATGGACCCATCCCTCAAACTGATGTTCCCTGTACGGATCCGAACCAGTCCTTCTACTATACGAGCGGACAAGGCACATGGACGGGTACAGTGTCTGGTCTGCAAAGATAATATGTTCTCATCGGCGCGGCTCCGACTCAAGCATGAGAGCCACAAAGCGAGATGGTGGCTTTCATGCCTCATGCTGCGCGCAGTGCTGCAAGCGGCTTTGATAGAGCGTCGGTCAACAAATTATCGCGTTCTATAACGAGACGTTGAATGGCTTCCGGGCAGTGAACACAAAGTGCGGGTGCAGCCAGCCAGCGAGATTCATTTTGCTGAGTAGCAGAGCTGTCGCGGCTGACACGGAGGCGCACTGGAGAAGAGGCGAGGGCGCGTCAGAGCCGGAAAAAGTTTGCATTTACAGATTAGAGCCCAGGTAAGATGCAAATAATTAAGAGAGAACCTGTAGTTCTAAATCCCATCCTCGCTCATTAGCAAGTTGTGCTAGCCTTTCGGAAAGCTTGCGGAAGATTGATCTGTTCGGGCATATCGGGTTTGTATATATCTCGGCATGTGCGGGATTGTCGGGTAACACTGGATCATTCAGGATTGGTACATGCTCAACGTCAACCTCGAAGACCTGGAGCGTGTTTCTGTCTCTATCTTGTTGTACAACTGTATCGATGGAACGCACATTGAGGGTTACTACGCTTACAACACCATCCGATGGCTCCTTCTGAATTAGCTTTGGATTATGTTGGTGGAGTCTGGCACGATCTACCGATGGCCTGAAAGCACGATCAGAAAACGCAACAGTACTTACCCGTACTGTTTTGTCATCCAGGATCACATATAATCCCTCAATATGAGGAACACGACGATATAAGATTTCGTCATCAGTTACAAAATCAACGGACATCACTACTCAACTTGCCAGCCACAACCAGAGTGCGCGGCATTTACTAATAGGTTCAGCATCACCATCTGACATCTCTGATTCTATATTAGTTCCCCAGATTTGCACATACTCTGCGCTTTCGTTGCCAATATAGACCGTTAGTTTCTTTTTACCACGCCACCATTCGAATACCACATCGCCATTTGCATCTGCTATAACATTTGGTTTAATCCATACACGGCCCATGTCCGCCACTTCCAGGTAAAGCCTTGTAACCCAATTTTCAGCATGTTTAATTGCATCTCGGTCAGGAGTTAGCGAATCATAGCCGTTCCAGTTAGCTTCCCATGTTAACATATTTTGTAATTTGGTTCGTGTATCCTGAAGTACTTCTTTGACAATCGTCTCGACAATACTGGCATTATCTAGCGGGAACCGGGGTGGAAAGTATGAGAGAACCTCCGATGAGCCGTAAAAGCCCCCTATTGAACTTATAGCGCGTCTTGAAAGTTCTTCGTTGGTCTGGCTCACACCTCTGGGTGTGTTATGAACAGCTTGTATACTTCTACTGCGATCTCGCGTCAATCTTGCGTTTTGTGGCATCAGGCAATCAACTCCCTTGTCTTGTCAGTAATGCTCGCATTAAAGGCCAGATTTTTTCGGTGGCGCAACTCCCCTAAAAAACTCCAGATAGTCTCATCGTCACTTTGCCAGATTTGTTCGCGGAACAAGTCGAAATCAAGTATTACCGAAACCTGCTCGGGACTTGTTGGAGGAGTAAATGCTTCATTGATTATGAGCATGCAGTTCAAATCCTCCTGTGGAAGCTGTAACTGCATAAAGAAAGAACTTAGTCCTTGCGATAAATCAGGCGATACTTCCGGTACAGTGCGCAAATAGTCTTTGAAATCGGGTAGAGGACCGGGTAAATCAAGACGGTTGATAAACCGTACTGCTGCCCTTGTCACGCTCGATGGTTTGCAAATGTCTTTATATATCTCCCATAAATTCCTGGCATCACTACTAAACTCTTCCCAGGTGTGGTATGGAGCCAGGCGATTGAACGTAAATCCGCTTAACGTTGCTTGAAAAATTCTTAAACCATCTTCACTTCTAAACAGAAAACCATGGTGCTCTCGGCTAGCATCTATTTTGATACTTGGACCAGATTGAAATAGAAGTGAGCCAGTATGCATCGCCTCTTTCGTGGGAAAGTGATCTCTGACGTGAGTATGAATATCCGCGAGATTTTCAACAGTAAATCCATCAGGCAAAGTGACTTTGAGGTCTATAATTGCTTCAGTGATGGGGGCCTTCGAATAGTGGGAAGATGGCTGCATTAGAACCTCTCGCTCGCGCATTCTTAATGGTAGCAATTCACTCCTAAACGAAGCAATTACCATATATGAAGTATACTCTCCAAAATAATTGGCGTCAAGAAAAGTTTTCTCTGGCCCTCATGTCCTTCTGTACTCGTTTCTGGCTTGCCGGGCAAGCCTTTTAATATCTGTGTAGGGTTACGTGTTACTCTTCCATATCACTATCATCAGAATTAATAGAAATCTGAGTATTTTCGATAATAAAACTAGAAAGTTGCAAGAAAAGACAATGAGAACTGTGGGCGGATACCAGCACCAGTACGGCCATGTACGCCGGGTGTTCTACGGCGACCTCTGGTCACTATATACCGTGTTACTTGCTGTTATAGCTGTCTCCAGCTTGTCAAAAGGTACGCCGCAAACTGCTTTGCTCTGCGTCGTGCCAGGGTTCCTTACGGGAATGTATGCGTATCGCATCTGGTTTCCTGTCGGCGTCCTGGATACTATAGTATCTTATCGTTACCAGGCGTGCTGTACGAGGATATCCGCCAGGGCTTGAGGTTGTGTGATCATGGCATCGTGTCCGGTGTTTAGCGGAAAGACTGTGCCGCCTTCCCTGCCGATTTTTTCACCAAAAGCGCCTAAACCGAACTGGGTGCAGTGTATAAAGCTGCGCGGAAGCGTTTTGGCTTTCATCGCGGGTGCCTGGAGTTGCTCGGCGTGTGTGAGCAGTGGCATAGGCGTCAGCCGTGGGACCATCCAGGCCACATCCTGCGGATCAGTGACCCCATACTCCTCTGGAGCCCAGGGAGGGACAAGGCCTTGCGTATCGGCGCTGTGTTTGAAATCCGCCTCCATGCCATTAAACAGGCTAAACATGCTTTCTCCATCTTCTGGAACAATAGCATCCAGATAGACCAGTTTGCCCACTCTATCAGAGTATTCTGCCACGCCGGTGATTACCATGCCTGTATAACTATGGCCGACGAGCACGACCTCCTGGAGATCCTCAAACTCCAGCACATTAATGATATCCTGGATGTGTAGAGACAGACCGGTCGTTGGTGTCACCACATGACTTCTCTCACCCAGTCCAGTCAGTGTAGGCGTATACACCGCCAGGTTGTCTTGTCTCAGGAAAGGCAAGAGTTTTTGCCAACACCAGCCCCCGTGCCAGGAACCGTGGACAAGCACATAGGTGGTCTTCTTTCGAGTACTCATTGCAATACCTCGTGATGAGTATTCATAGAGAGTAACATGGTCACGCCCTTCTTATCCCACGAATTGTTCGCACTCAGGTTTGGATTGAACGGGTTGAAGTTACAAAACGGCAACAGGTGTGTCGATCGAGTATCCTGGCTGATAGGATACTCGAAAACTACAACAGTTGCAACACTTGTTCACGCCTTGCGACGTATCACCATTCTAATTCATCGATGATAGTCAATTTGCTGAATTCTTTCTTTTTCTGTATGACCAGGTATTTTGTAAAAGATATCTTTATTATAATTAAGACTTGACTTAATTAAGAAAATGGTTTATACTACTCATATGGATATGTTTGTTGCGCTTGCGGATCCGACAAGAAGGAACATTTTAGAAATACTTGCCACCAGTGGCGAGTTATCGGCTACTGCCATCTACGAGCAATTTCCCGTTAGTCCACAGGCGATCTCACAACACCTCAAAGTCTTGCGGGAGGCACACTTAGTGGACATGGAAAAACGCGCCCAGAAGCGTGTGTACCGCCTCAATCCACACACCCTGTCTCAATTTGAAGCATGGGTGACGCAAACGAAGCAGCGGTGGAGCGAGCGTTTTGACGCCTTAGATGCAGTACTCGAACGTGAAAAAAAGAAGGGAGATCAATAACAGCTATGCCAGCACATACTACGCATATTAGCGCGGAACCGGGAAAACAAGAAATACTCATCACCCGCGAATTTGATGCGCCGCGAGAGCTTGTTTTTAAGGCATGTATGGACCCAGAGCTGATACCGCAATGGTGGGGGCCGCGCTACCTTTCAACCGTAGTTGACAGGATGGACGTGAGACCCGGCGGCCAGTGGCGCTTTATCAATCGAGACGCGCAGGGAAACGAATACGCGTTTCACGGCGTGTATCACGAAATTCTCGCGCCTGAGCGCGTTATCGACACCTTTGAGTTTGAAGGATTACCCGAAACAGGTCATGTGACCCTGGAGACCATGAAACTTGAGGAATTGCCCGGCGGCAGAACCAGGCTCACAGTTCAATCTGTTTTCCAATCACTTGCTGACCGCGATGCCACACTCCAGAGCGGCATGGAAGCAGGCGTCAATGAGACCTATGACCGTCTTGCGGAACTTCTGGAAAGGATGTAGGAAATTTCTGAAATGCGGCCAGGATCAGTTAAAGCCCTGCACCTCGTGGTAGCTGACATACAAACAGCCCGCGCAGCCCTCGCCGAACGGGGCGTTGAAGTGGGCGAGGTTGACGATATGGGTCGCATTAAATATGTCTCCTTCAGCGACCCCGATGGCAACTCGTGGCTCTTGCAGGAAATACCAGATCATCATTTGTAGAGATTTGCTGAAAAACAAGGTCTGAGGCCACATTGCCAGTGTGGCCTCAGACCTTGTTTTGTTGTTACATGCACGCGGAAGTAGATGCGTCTCACGCGCAATTAAGGCGATTGGATAAGCCCGATGATGTTACTGTCCGCGTCTTTCACAGATGCAATCAGCTAGCCCATATGTTCAAAACTTGACGAATACCTCTTGAAGATGTATAATGCAGAAGTTATCATTGTTTGCATGGCGTGGAACAGGTTGCTAGCCTATCCTGTTCTCGGTAAAGACGCTAAAGAGTTCTGAGCAATCCTCTATAGATTATTCTCTTCCTGCACACAAGTTCGCACTTTATATCAGCTTGCAGCATTGCTTCCGTATCCTTTACGGCCTGCTCCTGATACTCCCTGCTGGCATCGTGCCTCTGGGGAGCTTCACCGCGCCCATAACGTAAGAGGCGCATTGGCCGAAAGGATTTTTCATGCCAACTTTTAATGACTTCTCTTTGCTGCCCACGACATACGCGGCGCTGGCAAACATGGAGATTAGCCAGCCGACACCCATTCAGGTCGAGGCCATCCCGGCCCTGCAGGCCGGAAATGATTTCATCGGGCAATCCGCCACCGGATCGGGCAAGACGCTCGCCTATGGCATCCCCCTGGTGGAAAGAGTATCCCGTGACAAACGTGTCGTACAGGCGCTGGTACTCGTGCCAACCCGCGAGCTTGCCATCCAGGTGAACGCGGTACTGAGCCAGTTAGCTTCCAACCGGCGGCTCACCATAGCCCTGCTGGTAGGAGGACGCCCCTACGGCAACCAGACCTCAGCCCTGCGCTACGGCTCGCAGATTGTCATAGGCACGCCGGGCCGCGTCATGGACCATCTTGATCGCGGCGCTTTAGCGCTCAACAACCTGCGCGTGTGCGTGCTCGACGAAGCCGACCAGATGCTGGATAGCGGTTTCGCCCCCGTCATCGAAGAGATACTGACAACCTCGCCAGACACGCGACAGACGGCCCTCTTTTCGGCAACCATACCGGATTGGGTTGCGAAGTTAGAGAAAAAATTCCTCAAGAATCCGGTTAAAGTTGACCTCACGCCGGCCCTGGGTTCGCAAAGCGCCATTGAACAAATTGCCTACCAGGTCCCTCAGGAAAAGAAAATCGCGGCTCTCTGCACCCTGCTGAATTCTACACAGGGAGAAAGCAGCCTCATCTTTGGCAGGACGAAATACGGCGTCGAGAAGTTAGGCAAACACCTCACCAACCTCGGTTATACCGTGGGAACATTGCACGGCAACAAGAGCCAGCGCGCCCGTGAAGAAGTGCTGACCGCCTTCCGTCGCGGACAGGTGCAGACCCTGCTCGCCACCAACGTAGCCGCGCGCGGACTGGACATTACAGACATTTATCAGGTCATCAACTTCGAGCTGCCAGAATCGAGCGATCTTTTTACCCACCGCATAGGCCGCACGGGCCGCATGGGCAAACAGGGCAAGGCCATTACGCTGCTGGCACCGGCAGATCTACCCAAATGGCGGCGCATGGCCCACAATCTTGGCCAGGCAGTCTCATTGCAACGGCTCACTATCGACGAGCAAGCCGTGGCGACACTACCGTCCGCCAGTCCAGAAGCCTCGACAATGCAAGAAGATGAGCAGGACATTGAGCAGCGACCGCAGCAGAGCCGCCGCTATGTCTCGCC
>DAHVFL010000247.1 GCA_027316975.1 Chloroflexota bacterium
CGCCGGGACGGGGCGGCGGTAGGCATCGCGCGGATAGACGGGCGTTGGCCGCGCGTTTCTGCCAATTCTCGCGGGCGGAGCTTGCCTTCGCGCGGCCAGAGCATCAGGTGGCACGGGGGGAAGGATCAGTTTCTCTGGTTGCTGCGGCCTGACAAGTGGCTCCATTGGTTCCATTGGCAGGACAGGCGTTGGAGCAACAGGTGGACTGGCGATAGGTGGAACAGCGTCATTTCTGCGTGGCGGCGGGTTTGCTGGCAAATCGAAAACGGTCGCGCCACTATCCGCTGTCCTGCTCTGATCAAGCGGTAATGGGTGTGCCTGGGTTTCACGCACTGCGCGCATATATGCCTGCGCCAGCACCATTGGAGTTTCATAGCGGCGGCGCGGGTCTTTTTCTAATGCCCGCATAATCACCACGTCTATCGCGTGAGGAATGCCGGAATGCACACGCGAAGGCTGGATGGGCTGCTCGCGCATCTGCTTCAAATAAACCATGAGCGGCGTATCACCCGTAAAGGGTATTTTACCCGTCACCATCTGGTACAGCAAAATGCCGAGCGCGTACACATCGCTGCTTTTGGTGGCCGGGCCATCGGCCAGTTCGGGAGCCATATATTCGGGTGTGCCGAGCAGCACACCCGTCTGAGTCACTTTTCCAGGGTCGTCCAACGCTTTCGCCAGACCAAAATCCGCCAGGTAAGCGTAATGGTCATCGCGTAATAAAATATTCGAGGGCTTGATATCGCGATGAACCACCCCTCGATCATGCGCGAATTGCAGACCACTGGCGATTTGTTGCAGCAGTTCGCCCGCGTATTCCAGCGACATCGGCCCTTTTTCGAGCACATCCTGCAATGTGCCATACACGATATAAGGCATAACCAGGTAGTGCCAGGGGGGTTGCTCGCCCAAATCGTAAGCGGGAAGGATGTGGTCATGTTGCAGCCTGCCGATAGCCTCCGCCTCGCGCTGGAATCGCTCAATATAATCGGTGTGGGCACTGCTCACTACTTTAACAGCCACTTCTCGATTCATCAAATCATCATGAGCAAGATATACTTCCGACATTCCGCCGCGCCCTAACCGTCGTCCCAGGCGGTAGCGGCCTAAACTGGTTCCTTCCAGACTGGGCATTCTTTTGCTCCCCTCTCGATCCTTTGCTTCGCTCAGGATGACTATGAAGGATGATTCTGACAGGCCTTGTCATGTTGAGCGCAGCGAAACATCTCCCGGGCCTTCGCTTCGCTCAGGATGACCGTGAAGTGAAGGATGACTATGACAGGCAGTATATGCGCCTGCATCTACACCTGTCAAATTCAACCTCATCCGCGCCCCGGTCGCGGCGGGTGGTAAAATGCACTCATAACCTTCATAATGTAATACGTTCTAACGCTACGATTTACCGCAAAGAAAGATATTGTCATGTTGAGCGAAGCGAAACACCTGGAGATCCTTCGCTGCGCTCAGGATGACAACGAAATGAAGGATGGCAGCAAAGTGAAGGATGAGCACCTGGCATTATACAAAGGGACTACACGATCCTGGCAACGATATATACGCCTATCTCCAGCCGGACGGCACATGGGGATGAAGCAACGCGGGCCTTATCACCGGTGGTGAAGCGTCTCTGCTTATCGACACCCTCTTCGACTTGCAGCTGACGGGTGAAATGCTGGACACGATACGCCGCTCGCTTCCTGCTCCTGCGCATATCAAGCGTTGTTTAGCATGATGGCCGCGTTATCTCCCACGAGCTAATCGTCGCCACGCTTATGTTTATGCCCGTGCCCTTGTCCCTTTTCATCTCCCTGAGATGAACTCCGGTAGGGTTGCGTCTTAACACGGTTCGACAGGTCTGATACTGTTTGAGCAGATGTCATTCCGCTACCATTCACCAGAAATGCCGTCGTCTCAGGGGGTGAAACCTTCCCTGCAATTGTCCCGTTGACAAATACAATATGTATCGCCATAGGCTGGCTGGCTTGAGAACCAGTATGCGCAAAAATGATCCCTAGCGAGACGGGCAGTGCAAGCAACAACAGGGCCGCGATGCTCAAAACGCCACGTCGTATAGCTCTTCCTGCGTGATTTCGCCACATAGTGATGGGAAGCGTGGCTGCGAACCCTTGCTCCATCCTGCGTAATGTCACATGCGCTGGCGGTAGTTCGGGTAAATCAATGGAGTGAATGTAATCCAAATCCGGCATCTGATCAATTCCGCTCAGAGCGTTCGCATAGGCAAGTGACATGGCTCCGGCTTCTGCAAAGCGCCTCCTGGGATTTTTGTTCATAGCGCGCAATATCACCTTTTCGATAGCAGGCGAAATGTCCGGATTCAGACGTGATGGAGAGGTGGGCTGTTCTTTAATATGTTTCCAGCAGATTGCAAGCGGGCTAGTACCGGTAAAGGGCAGCTGACCCGTCAACATCTGAAAGAGCAAAACGCCTACCGCGTAAATATCGCTGCTGGCACTTTCCGGCTTCTCTGCCAGTTCCGGGGCCATATACTCCGGTGTTCCAATCAGCATCCCCGTCTGTGTAATATCGCTTCCTTCTTCCAGTATCTTTGCTATGCCGAAGTCTGCGAGATAGATATGGCAGGCGTCTGTAGTATCGAGCAATATATTCGAGGGTTTGATGTCTCGATGGATAATACCCTGTGTATGCGCATACACAAGCGCATCCGTCAGTTGATGCAAAATAATCCCGGCCTCTTCCGGCGTCATCTCGCCCTGCATCAATCGCTCGCGTAAATTGCCCCTCTGCATATATGGCATAACAAGATAGTAAGAAGAGCCGAAGATACCATCATCTAAAAGTGGTAAAATGTGCGGGTGCGACAGCTTCCGCAGGACCCGCGCTTCACGTTGCAGCCGTTGAACGCATTCGGAGTCGCTGTTCGTCACTATTTTGATAGCTACCTGTTGCTGTATCTGCTCGTCAAGGGCGAGGAACACATCTGACATACCGCCGCGTCGCAGGCGTTTCAGCAGCCGGTAGCGGCCTGAAATAAGAATATCGAGTTGATCTTGCATGGGAGTTCACCGATTTTTCCAGTAACTCGTCGTTACGTTATATACTCGTTAGCTATAATACGCTCCGTTGCTTACATAAGTGACTGAACCATAAAAAAACATAAACTGTCCTGTCATGTTGAGCAAAGCGAAACATCTCTCAGCCTTCGCTGCGCTCAGGATGACAGCGCAGGATAACCATGAAAGGATGCTACTTTTGATGCCAGACCGGCTTGTCTATTCCACCGGCGACGGCAGAATCAATACCTGCCCTACCTGCGGGAAACCCTGTAAACAGTGCCAGTGCGACACATCCCCCTCCAATCAAATACCTGCCAGGAAGACCGACGGCATCGCGCGCGTAATGCGCGACCGCAAACATCGCGGCGGCAAAACCGTCACAGTCATTACAGGCATACCTGCCAGCAACGACGCCATCGCCACTATCGCGCAACAACTGAAGAAACTGTGCGGCTCCGGCGGCACCGTCAAAGATGGCGTCATAGAAATCCAGGGCGACCATTGTGATAAAGTGCAGGCGAAATTGACGGAAATGGGCTACAAGGTTAAACGCGCCGGCGGATAATTCGGATCAGGCGCATCGCCGGTAAGCCAGGGAAGATATGCTCGCAATTTCGGCAGCGATTGTTCCACCGCTTCTCGACCCGCCACTACAAACTTGCGACCTTCAGAGAACTGGCGCAGCGAGACGCGGTGCAATTTTGGGCGAATGACGACATCGGCTTCGCGAATACTGTGCATCCCGATGGTGGCCATTGCCAGATCATAGGTGCGCAGTATTAAGTCCACGATATGCGGCGACCGCGTGTGCGTGTATGGTAGGGTGCGAGGCCCTCGCGACCATCCTGCATTTTCGCGATGTGCCGATTCTTTGAGCCAGGGAGTCGCGCTTTCAAGCGAAGGCGGTTCCTGCCCTCCCAGTTCCGAGGCGACAAGGATGTGCGCGCCCATCTTGCGCAGCAGGCGAATGGGTACGGGATCATGCATTCCCGCGTCCATCAGGATATGATCGCCAACCAGCACGGGCGGAAATATGCCCGGCAGCGCGGTGCTGGCTAAACCTGCCTGCCACAACAACCCGCGATCAAGCACAACGCCTGAGCGCGTGCTGAGGTCGACCGCCACCATCGCGAATGGCGTAGTCAGGTCCTCGAAGCGCAATTCGCCGCACAAATCACGCAGCATCCGTTTAAGACCAGCATTCGAGAAAATAGAGGTGCGCGGGATGCGCCACCGCACAATGTTACGCTGAATTTGCAGGAAGATCTCTTCGCTCTCGACAAACGATTTGCCGATCAGGTACATGCCGGGCGTAATAATGCCGCTGCTACAGGCGGCAATATAATCAACCGGCACGCCGCGCTGTACCAGTTGTTCCAGGACGCCCAGGTGCGCAAAGCCGCGCGCGCCACCACCGCCAAAGGCAATACCAACCGTCTGACGCGCAATGAACCGCGCCACGAAATCAACTGTCCCTGTCAATTTCGCATCGAGAGCAAATCCACTCAGCGCCTTTCCCTCGTCCCAACAGTGTGCGAGCAGGGCCATATCTTCTGGAAGCAGGCGCGTCACCTCGCAGGCCAACTGCGCGGAGTAATCATCTTGCAAACCGATCGTGGGACGCGCAGGAACATGCGCCACAAACACCGCCGGCTTTGCCGCTTTGCCTGTAGCAAGCCATGATGGCGCTTCATGCAGCATCGTATGCGAAACGATCAGCAGAGAGCGATTAGACAGTTCGGCAACGCTGCGCGCCAGCGCGTGAGGCGTGCTACTCGTAGTGACTAGCAGCACGTAATCATATTCGCTCGCAACGTCAACAATGGTCGCCAGTACCCCACTATCCATTTCAGCAAGGTGTTGCGCATCCGATGCCAGAGCCGCCAGAGCCACATAGTATTGACCGTCGGGCATCCCCGTGGGCGCTCGATGCCGCGCAATCAGGCTATGATCGCGAGCGCAGTCCAGCAGCGATGGGCGCATTTGCTCAGGATGGTGCGCGAAATGCGGACCAATAGCCTCATTCTGCCCGCACACCTCAAGCAGCAACACACGCTTCCGACTGCGCGTGGCTAAGGCATCTCCGATATGCAGGCTAAGCGAGCGATGCAAAGGCAGAGCGGCATCATCAAGCAGGGCTAACTCAACCAGTTGAGTCGCGTGGCTAGCAAGGATTTGCTGATTCGCGCGGCTCAAACGCAGCGCAAGAATAGCGTTGATGTTGCGCAGCAGCGTGGGACAGGTCCCGATGAGCGCGAGAAAATCAGCCTGCGGCAAGGCCCACAGGCTGGTATCCTGTTCGGCGCGTATCGTTGCCGAGGGCAGCTCGCCCGTAATCAGCGACATCTCACCGAAACATTCTCCCGGTCCCAGGTGGGCTACCGCCAGCTCGTTATGGTCTTCCTGCAAAAGAACGCTCACCTGTCCAGAGGCCACAATATAAAGTTGCCCGTGCCAGTTTCCACGTTCGAGAATGCGCGTTCCCTGTGGAACGCTCACTGGCTGCAAACGCGCAATCACATCCGCCGTTTCACGCGGATGTAAGTCACGAAAGAGAGGACTGGCCTCGATCAGTTTGCGCGGCTCCAGATTATGCATGACTTGATTGTAGCCATAAATCTCTTCTATGTCCACCTCCATTTCCGTTTTCTCCTTATCGAATTGGAATAGGCTGGTAGAACCGTGCTTCGACCAGTTTCCAATCCATAGAGAGGACCACGATGAACATTCATGAACAAGTCGAAAACTTGCTGGCAAACTTAGGAGTTGAGATGGAGCATCCAGAACAAGGGCCGCGCGCGGAAGACTCAGACGACTCGGTGCCTGAGATATCCATTTTTCAATCGTCACGCGATCATTATGGCGTTTTCTATCGCCTGGATATCATCGATCAACTGCCGCAACTGCGTGTCATTCTACCGGTTGAATATGGAGCCTTGAAGATGGAGATGTACCTGGTGCGCATCAGCCCTCACACGCCGCTCCATAGTTCTTTCGCGGGCATGACTACCTATCACGGCAGCGCTCCATTTGAGCAGGGACGCGATGCCGCTTTACAGCATCTCCTGTACGCCATTGCCGAAATGCTGAAACAGCTTTTCTGGGCCGGTAATCTGGATACCATGACATTTCCTCCTGAGATCGACGTAAAGCGCCTCGTCTAGATGTTTCGCTGCGCTCAACATGACAGGACACTTCGCTGCGCTCAACATGAACTGCTATACATTCCCTGTCCCTTATGTTACACTTGATTGAAGAAATAAGAAGAGACAGGGAATACCATGCCAGAACATCTAGAAGATATCGAACGGGAAGCGGTCCAGTATTTGGGACTTAAACATGCTGCGCGAGAGCGCGCATTGCCAAAATCGCGGGCAACTATTCGCGCCTGCGCCAATAGTATTCGCGCCACGCACCGGCAAGAGTTCGCGGCAGCCACCACCCTGCTGGAACAGGCCAGAACCTTGCTGGATGAAATGGCCGAGGACCTGCGCGATCACAAAGATATCTTCTACGCCGGCTTTGTGCATGACGCGCAAAAAGAATACGCCGAAGCCGCTACTTTCTCGGCCCTCGCCCAAAACCGCTCGCTGCCCCTGGCGCGTGAGCTCTCCCTCGACTGGGCGCCATATCTCAATGGCCTGGGTGAAACGGTGGGAGAGTTGCGTCGCTATATTCTGGACCAGTTGCGACAGGGCAACTACGATACCTGCGAAGCGCTGCTGCGCCATATGGACGATATCTACGCCCTGCTCATCACCATCGATTATCCCGACGCCATTACAGGCGGGCTGCGCCGCACCACAGACGCCGCGCGCGGCATTCTCGAAAAGACGCGCGGCGACCTCACCATCGCTGTCAGCCAGGCCCAATTACAGAAGGCCATGCAGGCCCTGCAACACGATCTTCATGACTTCAAAGACCGCTAATCGGGCCAGGGCGGGGGCTTTCACTGGTAGGTTTTTTTGAAACGCGCCGATCTCGCCTGTCATGCTGAGCGCAGCGAAGCAT
>DAHVFL010000248.1 GCA_027316975.1 Chloroflexota bacterium
GCATGACAGGCGAGATCGGCGCGTTTCAAAAAAACCTCCCGGTGAAAGAAGTCCCGCCCTGGCTCCAACTGCTTCGGTGATTTTGTGGTATGATAGGGGTGAATAAAATTCAATCCAGGAGGAAAGCTTCAGCAATGAAAGCTGTAAAAACACATGTAGGACGCTGCGATAGCTGCGGGGAACCTGCCGCCTACGCCCAGTTATTACCGGGCGGGCGCAAGTTTCTCTTCTGCGAGCAACACGTCCCACTACTTATCAAGAAACAGGCCAACGCCGCAGAAGCGGCCAATAAAAAAAGTTAAAAAACCAGGGCGGGGCTTGCCCCCGCCCTGGTTGCATCTTCACCGACCAGGTCTCGTCTCACTGACCTGGCGATATCAACCATCCAGGCTACAGACGAATACATTGAAATACGCGGCTGAAGATGTCGGGTTGACCGTTTGATTGAGGGGCGTGACTACTAATACGTCACGCCCTTGTTGTGCCGGGAAACGCGCTACGCGGTAGGTGATCTGCTGGTCGTCGAGCATTTTCAAGATCAGTGGATAGGGATCGCTGTGCTTGACCAGCACAACCATACTGGGCCGGACGGCATTGGATACAGCGCTGGTATAAGCCGGTATGCGGTCTAAAATTTGAATGTGACGGATGAGAGGCAGGGGATCAGACATAATAATATCGCCGTGCGTCTTGAAAACGATGGGATAAGCCAGCCAGTTAATCGCCCAGGCATAATGGATATGCTCGCGCTCCATATAGCTAATAATGGCATCGTTGTTGGCCGGCGCAAAGGTGCAATACGGCGATTGAAATGTGCGGCCAGGGTCGCTCACCCCGTACAAAGCAGCCTGCAGGATGATCGATAGCAGCAAAACCCCCACCATTGTCCCCAGCGCGGCGCGCTGCATCAGCAAACCCGCAGAGGACACATGCGCAACAAATTGAACCGGCGCAGCATCGTTTTCTGTCTCTGGTGAGTCTTTTTGCCTGTTCTGATAAAATTCCGCTTCTGTCAGGACAATCGCGGTAAAGAGGGCCGCGCATATGAACGGCAGCACCAGTATCAAGGGCGTGGCGTAGCGACCCGCCAGATCGAACTCACAACGCCACAGACCGATGGCGGCGGTACGCGTGACGGTGAAAATAAAAGTTGTAGCCACCACAAAGGTCAATGGTAGGGCCGTCAGTTGGCGAATACGCAGCAGCAGGGGTTGGAAACGCGCCAGGGTCGGCATTTCCAGTCCTACTGGCTGCGCGAGGGACAGTGCCACCAGCGCCGAAATAGTAACGATACACAACACGCCAAGCAGATAGGTGGGAGCCGCCAGCGCGTAGAAATTGGGGTTCTGTTGGGGCAGCGAGCCGCCAAGCACACGCGGCCCAACGCAGCTGGTCAGGAGGCGCGTCTGCCCGATTATCTGCGTCGCGCGCGTGGGGTACTGCGCCAGCACTTCGGGACGCAGCGAGGTGTTGCTGCCCAGTTGCAAAATATAGGTGAAGTTTTGCCACTGGTTCCTGGCTCCCCACACAAGGGCCGGGGTCAAACCAACGATGCAGGCGGGAAGAGATGCCAGCGCGGGCAAGAAAATCACGCGCCGCAATTGTTGTAGAGAGCGGGAGTGCAGCGCGAGCTTGACACAATCCCAGGCAATCCAGAGAGCCGCCGCCAGCACGCCATAGATCATCAGGGGATTGACCCAGTAACCAAAACCCACCAGGAAACCAATGCCCGCCCAGCGCAGCGCGAGTTCTCGCCGGGCCGCACCCGCCGCGCGGCGATTGGTCAGTTGCAGCGCCGAGAGCAATAAAATTTGCATCAGAATGAAAATTTCGATGTACCCACCCAACATACGCATTTGCAGCACTGTATCGTATAACGGGGGAATGGCCGCGAGCAGAGTCGCGATATTCATAAACCACTGTTTGGCGTGCCGCGGCAGGCGAGCGGTATCGGCCAGCGCCCCTGCCAGCTTCCAGGTGAGCCAGACGACCACCAGCGAAAGCAAGATAGGTTCGGCTCGCAACGTCCAGACCGATGAACCGGCAACGGCAAATATCCCGGCCATCAGATAGGCTTCCAGGCTGCCCATGTAGGGCTGGTTGTAGAAGTACGTTGGAAATTGACCCTGGAGAATATGTTGCGCCTGAATGCCCACCAGCGCCTCGTCGCCATCGATGAAACCAGTCGTGTGATACGCCAGCCAGGCGCGAACCACCAGCGCGATTACCAGGCAAATCAAAAGCGGTCCGCCAGCTATATGAGGTGATGCATTCTTGCCCACGCCTGTCCAGCGCCAGTACCAGGGGGAAATCCCGCGCATATCCTCCCGTAAAGAAGCCTGTTCTTTTACGGATAAACCGTCAGTTCCTGCGGTTGATGGAACGAAATCACGAATGCTCATACCCCATATAACGGACGAGCATGAACTCTTGCTGGATTGACCGGGAAGATAGGAATATCAGGCCAGGGGTAGTTGGATAGAAAATGTCGAACCTTCGCCGGGTATGCCGCTGCTCTCCACGAAAATTTTGCCGTCCATCGCCTCCACAAGGCGGCGCGAGATATACAATCCCAGACCGGAGCCGCGCACCGCACTATTCAGGTCGCTTTCAAGGCGCACAAAACGCTGAAATATTTGCGGCTGGTCTTCGGGCTTAATACCTTTCCCCCTGTCAGAAACGCTAATCAGGGCCGACGGACGCTGATCGGAATAGACGCGGGCGGCAAAGGTGAGGGACGTACCTGCTTCAGAATACTTCATGGCATTCGTGCAGAGGTTGAGCACAACCTGGCGCAAGCGAGCGGGATCGGCCCTGACCTCGATTTGTTCGGGGATGTGCAGATATAGCTGGCGCTTTTCCTGATGTATTTGTGGCTCAATCAGCATAATCACATCCTGAACTACCCGGTAAACGGATACACTCTCAAAGTGAGCCGGGCGGATGCCCGCCTCAATCTCCAGGCGGCTGGCGTCCATCACATTACTGAGCAGAAGCACCAGTTCATCGCACCCGCGCCGCGCTTTCTGCAAAAATTCCTGCCGCTGTTCCGGCGGCACAACATCTCCAAACTGCGCCAGCAATTCGAGGTAGCCCTGCACTGAAGTAAGCGGCGTGCGCAGTTCATGCGAAGCGGTAATCATGAACTGGTCTTTCAGTTGATCCAGCTCCTGGAGTTGCCTGTGCGCCATGCGTATCTGCTGGTAAAGCTGCGCATTGGTGAATGCTATGGTTGCCTGTTCCGCGAAATCCCGAGCCTGCTCCAGGTCTGCGCGAGCGTAATAGCGTTTATGCTGCGGATTTGTGGCATTTGAACGCGCCAGCACAAGCAGGGCCACCGCTGTATTGCCCACGATAAGCGGCGCGAAAATAGCCGTTCGCGCGCCGCGCTGCATGAGGACGGTGCGCAGCGAGATCATTTTTCGCCCGCGCAGGCCACCCGTTGGCACCCGGACAGGCCCCGTTGTTGTGGAAAGACCTTTCTGCTGTTGCGCGGGCAGCGGCAAGGCTAGTAATGGACCAGTTACGGCCGGCAGATAGCCACTCGAAGTCATTTCGTTGATCGGCATCAACTCTGGCTTCAATGAGTTCAGCGCCTGCGTTTCCGGCGTGTGAACATGGATTGGAGGCCAGTCGCCTATCAATGTGCCAGCATCCTGGTCACGGCAAGCGACCGCCACAGGAGAGAGCATATTCCTGCGCTCAGCCATGTACAAAATAGCATAATCGGCCTGCATTGCGCGCGCCCCCTCCGTGCAAATAAGCTGCTGTATCTCGGTGCCAACTCCGGCACCGGTTGCCATCGCTGAATTTAAGCGAGCCGCTACCGTGGTCAAGGCCTGCGCGAATAATTCACGCTCGCGCGCTTCCTCATATACATGCGCATGCTCAATTGTACGCGCGGCCTGTTCCGCAAAAGCCGTAGCGAGATGAATATGATCCTCGTCAAAGCTCCGCAAAGAGCGGCTCGAAAAGGCCAGGCAGCCCAGATTTTTCCCCTGCGTAATCAGCGGTATAAATAGCGTTGAAAGAATCCCCTGTTCTTTGTGCCACTGCGCTAAACCCTCTGGCACTTCAACCCATTTTTCAGGCCAGTATACCTGTAAAGACGTATCTGAGAGAATATCGCGATACTGAAACCGCTCCCCCTCCATTTGCCAGGTTGCAATGCTCCCAAAATTATCAGCGCAAGCGCGCGCCAACAGGCTAAATTCACCGGCAGAAGGCTGCTCGCGCCATTGAAATAACAGCAACGCCGCTGTATCAAAGCCCAACACGGTAGTAGCGCTAACCACAATGCGCGTAACCAGGCTATCGAGTTGAATCTCTTCTGTCAACTGCGAAGTCAATATACGCAGCATATCGGCCTGCTCGCGCCTCTGATCTCGTTCTGACAACAACCTTTCATTCTCATAATTGGACACCACGAAGCGAGAAGTAAGCAGAAGACCAACAACGGTTGCGATGATAATGAGGGGCGAGTCTTCTATATGCTTAATCTCGCTATAGAGGATAACAACCAACAGGGCCACTACAGGGAGTGCGACAAAAGCGCCACTTAGAACAAATGAGTTTTTTTGCCTTTCGACAGACTGATATACCGCCAACTTCTCGACAAATTTGGCGCGCGCCTTCGAATGTTCGCGTTGACCAAATGCGCGCCGCGCGATGCTGGCATATTGATAGGGAGCGCTGAGTCCGATCAACAAATAACCTACGATCCAGAACGTATCGATATACCAGGTGCCCGTAGTGTAGCTATTCGATGGAACGGTCAAGGCATACAGAGTATCGGCCCCGATTTGCGCCAGGATGCCAATGCCACATAAAATAAGCGAAGAATTCAAGATAGGCTCCGTGCGCTGGTAAATAAGCAAAACGATGGCCAGTACCAGCAAGATATCCCAGAACGGGTACGAATCGGCAACATAAATTTGAAGCAGGTTGTGAAATGTAGAAAAAAGTGGCCGAATCACAAAAAACCAGCTAATATCCGCGATACACAACGTCGTAATCAGCGTATCCAGTACCATAAGCTTGAGCGATTGCCGGGTTCTGGAAAAGGTCGGCATCATGAGCAGACCGGCAAATATCAGAATATACGTGAGCATATAAAAGAAATCAGCCGGAGAAGGCACAGGGTTCTTCATCACAGTATCTTCAAGATAGGTATAGATCACGCCGCCTATACCATTCGCCAGCAACCCCAGACCGATCAGAAGCCAGGCTCGCCGGTGACGAACCGCTAATATCACCGGCCCCCGGCCTGCGCGATACACCGTCTGGAAACACCAGGTCGCGCCAACAAATGAAATAAATGCGTACATTGAGTTAGCGAAGAATACCAGCAGAGTGGATCGCCCAACAGGAATTTTACCCCCTATATGAAAGACCATCCATAATAAACTGACAACGCTGATGACGAGAACAATAGCGGTGGCCGTATACGTCTGACGACTCAGTTTTTTCAGATAATTTGGCGTTAATGCATCTGTCACCGTACATTTTATTCCTGGCATAAACTTGCGCACCACCATAGTATTTCCTCTGCTGGCTAAAGTGAATCGTCTCTTGCTTTTCTTTATCGTACTTCATGCATTGTCACTGAATGTAGTATAACCGAATGCCGCATGTTTGTCACGATTGCAGGGATAGTATAGTTACACAAGGTTTGCCGATCCTCTATTCGTGATATAGTAGGAATGATCGGGTATGCATGATCCAGGGCGGGGGCAAGCCCCGCTCTGGCCGCACTACAAATATCAATAAAATGAAAGGAACAGCGTCATGCAACCTGTAATGATTACCGCAGCTATGGTTGGCGCGGAAGTAACCAGGGCGGAGCAGCCCAATTTACCTGTTACCCCGCAGGAGATTATCGCGGCAGCCGTCGAATGCTATGAAGCGGGAGCGTCGATTATCCATATCCATGTGCGCGACGCGCAGGGCAATGCCACGCAGGACGGGCAACTGTTCCGCGAGGTGGTTGAGGGCATTCGCGCCCGCTGCGATGTCATCACCCAGGTTTCTACGGGCGGAGCGGTGTGGATGAGCGCGGAAGAACGTTTGCAAAGTATCGAGTGCCAGCCCGACATGGCAACCCTCACCACCGGCACCGTCAACTTTGGCAACGGGATATTCATGAACAATCGCGGGCTTGTCGAAACCTTCGCGCGCCGCCTGCGCGAATCCGGCATCGTGCCTGAAATCGAGATATTCGACGTGGGGATGCTCGACGAAGCCATGCGCCTTCACAAAATGGGACTCATTACCGACCCCGTACAATTCGACTTTGTGATGGGCGTTCCCGGTGGCCTCGGCGCGAATCCCGCTCATCTCGCGCATATGGTGGGCTGCCTGCCACCCCACAGCACCTGGAGCGTAGCGGGTATAGGTCGACACCAGTTGACGCTGGCAACCATCGCCCTGGCCATGGGCGGGCACGCGCGCGTCGGCTTCGAGGACAACATCTACTACCGCAAAGGCCAGCTCGCCCAGAGCAATGCGCAACTGGTGGCGCGTATCGCCCGCATTGCCAGGGAACTTGATCGACCCATCGCTACACCAGCGCAGGCGCGCAATCTATTGCAATTAGGACGCTACCCTTCAACTATGTGAAATCGCGAAAAGTCACGACAATTGGGTGATCACCATGTTGGAGAAGGCAACTTCAACATTGTTCTCTTCGACGCTAAGACCTACTTCACCTGTCTTGAATGGTGAAGATAACGTATCTGTGAAAGCCCTGGTACGGACTGGAACGCCATTGATACGAAAGGTAAATGAGTTACCGACGACTTCAACAAAGATATTAGTTTGACCCGCAGCCGTTTGGATTGAGGGCGCCGCTCCATTCCCCAGATTAAGCCACGATCCATCGAAACGCTGGAATTCGTATTGACCAGTAAAAGGATTGATTTCAAACAGGTAATAACGTGACTGTTCCTGGGTAGATCGGAGGACCACCCCGTAAAAATCGCCTCCGTCTCTCGGCCCTTTAATTTGATTTGTCGTAACAGAGAGACGGAAATTGCTAAACTGGGG
>DAHVFL010000249.1 GCA_027316975.1 Chloroflexota bacterium
GCCTACTATCGCCCCCTCGGCTACACCTTTGAGGATGTCAAAGACTCGCTCAAACGCGCCCGCGACGCCGGAGTCTACAGTTCCATCAACCTGCTCAGTTTTCCCGGCATGATCGACCGCGAACGCGAGGTCGATGCCCTGCTCTCCTTCGCCAGAGAAACCGGCCTGCGCCTGATCCAGCTACGCAACCTGAACATCGACCCCGAAGTGCTATTGCCGCGTATGCCCTCACTCGATTCAATGGGCAAAGCGCTCGGCATCCGCGCCATGATCGACATGCTCAAGCGCGAATTACCAGAAGTCGAAATCGGCAATTTCTCCAGGCCCGTCAAACGCCAGACTATACCAGTTGCGCAGGCTTAACGTCTCTTCTTTTTCTTCTTTGGCTTATTGCGAGAAAACTTAATGGGCTTAAACTCCCTTACCGGCCTGGCAGCTTGAACAGGCAGGCTATCAACAACGGGAGCGTTTTCTTCGTCTGGAATTCCCTGATCTACAATTTCAAAATCAGATGGCTCATCTTTATTTGCTAGCAATTTTGAGAACTGGCTGAGTTGACACGGACGCGATCAATCGCGTCCCTACAAGTCTGCTCCATGTTTCTTTAACAGTGTGCCATTTCCCCGTCTCCCTCAACAACCGTCGCGCCGCCACGGCTACCGGGTCTACGCCCAGCATTGCCAGGCAATCGCGGGTAGCGCAGCCTTCCGGCGTGCCGAGTAAGTGGCCGCTATAGAAGCAGGGCATACAGGGCAAATCTAATTTTACCACGATGGCGCGATTTTCCGGTATGCCACCGATATACGGTCCCCATGCCTCAGAGTTCGATAGCCCAAAAATAGCCACCGTGGGTGTGCCAACGGCGGCGGCCAGGTGCATCGGGCCGGCATCATTGCCGACAAAAAGATCGGCCAGTTCCAGGGCGGCTGCCGTCACTTTGATGCTGCCCTTCCCGGCCAGGCTGCGCGCAGGCATGGCCGTCTGCATCATGCCCAGAATCTGTGCATGTAACGCGGCTTCCTCCGGGCCACCCACCAGTAGCAATTGCCCACCCGTAGCACGATAGAGCGTATCGGCCAGTTGCGCGAATCGTTCGGGCGACCAGCGCCGCGCCGTGCTATAGCCGCCACTGCCTGGATGCATGGCGATGATCGGACGCGCTACGTCTTCTGATACAGTTTCGCCAAACACAAGTTCGCGTGCCTGTCTGCGTTCCTCAGCGCTGATGGGCAGCTCAAGGCGTTTATTACCGGTACTCGCGCCTACTGCTCCCGCCAGCGCGAGATTGTACTCGGCCTCGTGCATTGCGCCAAAGCCGCCATCTTCCACGCGCGCATTGAGAAACCAGCCGTGCCCGTTATCCAGACCGGCGCGCCAGCGCGCTCCCGTCGCGCGCATCAACATCTGGTGCTTCAAGCGGCCAAAAAAGAGCGTCAGGTGATGCATCAGCACAACCGCGTCGTAGCTACCGCCGCGCAAATCGCGCCACAGTGGTTGCAGCCGTTTCAAGTTAGCCGGATGCGTGAAGAACTGTTGTGGATAATCAAACAGGTACTTGTCCAGCACGATCACGCGGTCAATCACCTCCCACCCATCCAGCAATCCGGCAGAGGCAGGCGTTACCAGCAGATCGATGCGCGCCTGTGGATACGTTTCGCGCAGGGCGCGTAACGCCGGAGTGGCAAGCAAGAGATCGCCAATCGTCGCCAGTTTGACCACCAGAATATGCGCATTGGCGGGCAGCACCACCGGTCTTGTCTGTTTTTTATGTAAAGTGAACATGAAACGTGCGTTACTTTCCGGGTGGTGATCCAAAGTAGTGTAGCTTGCAATAATCATTGAAGCCAATACGCCGGTAAATAGCCTCGATGAGAGCTAACGCTGTCAGTTGCTGCAAAATCATACTCATTCCTTCTCCCTCAACTTCGCCTCAACTACCTCAAATACTCTCGCCGGCGTAATATTTTTCATGCACTGCGTCGTATAAAAGCGGCAATCCGCCGGGTCTTTCACAGTGTAGCATGGACTGCACCAGATGCCGCTCCTCAAAATGGTGGCCGTTGGGCTGACAGGACCAGAATGCGCAGGGTCGGTCGGGCCATGAATAGCGATCAGGGGCGTACCCACGGCTGCCGCGATATGCATGGGACCGCTATCACCAGAAATCATTATATCAGCGCGTTGCAGCAGCGCAGCCAGTTGGGTCAGGCTGGTTTTTCCCGCCAGGTTGAAAGCCGTTTGCTCCATACGCCGCGTCACACGTTCAATCAAGGGAAGATCACCCGGCGCGCCCGTCAGCACGACCTGCGCCCCCAGTTCGCGTGCCAGACGGTCAAGCAGCGTGGCCCAGTAGGGTACAGGCCAGCGTTTTGATTGCCCGTTATTTGAAGCCACATGGCAGGCGATCAACGGTTTATCCTGCTCGATGCCATAATCATGCAGCAACGCATTCAGCTCGTCCTGTGCGTTCTTCATGACAAACAGGCGCGGAATGCGATCGTCAGAAGTTATCGTCACGCCTGCCGCCCGCGCCAGTTTGAGACAGTAATCGACCTCGTGCAGACGCTCGCCCGGCAGCCAGTGACGACCCGCTACGTTGTCGGTCATGAAGCCGGGGTAGCTTTCGCGTCCAAAACCAACACGCCGGTGCGCACCGCTCGCCACGGCCAGCATTGCCGCCCAATTGCCAAATACGCTCACCGCTATATCGTAGCGGCGCGCGCGCAAGCGGCGTATCACGCTGAAAGCGTTGCGCCAGTTGCGCCCCTGCGCCAGCGCTTTAGGACGCCGCCAGACGTTCGGGTCGTAGGGAATAACATTCGTAAGATCAGGATCATCTTGAACAATGTGCGCGCTGGAAGGTAGCGCCAGCAGGTCAATCTCCGCGCCCGGATACGTGCGTTTGAGGGCGCACACAACCGTCATCGACAGTACCAGGTCGCCGATCAGATCGAGGCGAATCACCAGGATGCGGCGCGGCTGCATCGTGCGCGGCGATAGAGGCGCATATTTCTTGCCACCTCTGCTCAGCCAGAGCACAGCCCCGACGACACACATGCACGCATAAAGACACGCGCTCAAGACCATCTTGCTGGCGCGAATACCCTTTTTACGCAACTCCCATCGCGCATCCGGGCGCGGTGGATATCCATAATCATCTAGCTGTATCATAGCATTTGTTTCACACAGGGTAATACTCGTTCCACCGCCGCCAATACCTCTTCCTCAGTTACCAGGCGCACGCATGGATGCCGGGGCAATTCTTCCGCGGTGAAATCCAGGCGTCCGCACGGGATGGCCGGGCAAGTGGCGCAGCGATGCGTCGAGGCTACCACGATATGCCGTTCAGGACTACCCCAGGGACCAAAGATACGCGGGTCGGTCGGGCCGAATATGCCAACCGTTGGTGTGTCCTGCGCTACTGCCAGGTGCAACGGCCCATTATCAACCCCCAGCGCCAGCCATGCGCGGCCAGGCAGCGCGGCCAGTTGTCCCACCGTCACATCTGTCATCAGGAGCGCGGAGCCAGCCATGCCGCCTGCGATCTCTTCCAGCATGGGACGTTCGCCCTTGCTCCCCGTGAGGATGATACGGGCTGGTGTGGCGTTTGTCAAGCACGATGAAAGCAGTTTTACAACCTCACCGACGCAGCGCGACCATGCCTCGTTGCGCCACAGTTTGACCGCCGCGCCGGTTCCCGCGTGAATCACGATAACGGGCGTCTGCTCATCGATACCCGCGCTCCGCAGGCGCTCAGCTACCTGTCGCCGTTCTTCCTCACCCGGCTGGAAGACCGCCGGATAGCTTTCAGGCGTATATGGCTCGGACAGGGGCGCGTAGCCCAGCGCTTGCAGACCCGCGCTGGCAAGACGCAAACTGGAAACAGCTGCGTGTTCGGGAACCCGGAAAGGGAGAGTATGCGACAGAAATACCGCGCCTGGACGCAGCGCATAGCCAACACGACGTGGGATTCCCGCCAAATAGAGAAGAGCAGCGCCCCACCAGAAATCGGGGCGCAGGTTGATGGCAAGATCATAGTTGCCGCGCCGTAGCTGCTGCGCCGCGCTCACCAGCAAAAGATAGGGTGAAAGCGGGTTCTGCGAGGCGCGCCGGAAACCGGGGAAAGGAAACACTAGCAGTCGATCAATAGCAGGGTGACGCGCCACTACTTCGCTCGACCAGGGACCAACCATCATCGTAATATGCGCGCCGGGTACAGATCGTTTGAGCGCGTTGAGCACGGGTGTAGTCAATATCATATCGCCCAGGTGATCGGGACGCATCAATAAGATACGCGGCGTGGGTGAAACGGGGAGAGAAGTTGCGCGTACCTTTTGTGCTGCTGCGCGCGCGCGTGGGAACCCGACAAGGCGCACCAACAACAGGACAAGTGTACGCGGCAGATTTTTCAAGAACTACCTCTTGGGGGTGCAGGGGCAAATTGCCAGGGCGGGGGCAAGCCCCGCCCCTACCCTGTACGGTTTCCCCGCTCCTTCGTAGTAGGGTAGGGGCGGGGCTTGCCCCCGCCCTGGCAACAATACATACAAGCGCCGTTTTTTACTTATGCCTTCTTTTCCGCTCCAAGAATGGAGTTGATGGTGGTGCCGCACACAGCGCACTTGCCCTTCAGGGCTGGCTTGCCATTCTTCATGGTCACGCGCTCGGCGTCCTTCATCTCACGCTTGGTTTTGCATTTGACACAGTAATACTCAGCCATGATACGTTTTCTCCTTACGCTTTTACACTAACTAAACGTTGCGTTCTTCCCCATCGAGATAGACCGCGTGCGCCAGGTAAATTTCGTAACCCAACGCTTGAAGGTGTTCCTGCGCCCGTGTGGCGCTGGAAAGATTCGGAAATGGCGCGTAGAGCGTCGGGCCGCTGCCCGAAAGCCGCACAAGGGACGCGCCCGCTTGCAACAGGTCCGCTTTTGCTCGAGCGACCCCTGGATAGTGTTCCAGCACGCCACGCTCCAGGCCATTATGAAAGTTTTCTGGCCGGGGCAAACGTCCCTCGTGCAATGCCTCCACCAGGTCCCGGCTAGCACTCCCATCGCTGTAATCACTGGCCGGGAGCGCCTGAAATACCCGCGCCGTCGCGATGCTGATGGCCGGTTTGAGCAAGAGCAGCCAGCGCATCGACTGCGGCCACAGGGCCGCCAGAGGCGTGACACGCTCACCCCGTCCTTCACAAAGCGCGAGACCACCTGTTAGAAAGAACGACACATCCGAACCAAGTGTGGCAGCCAGGGCCTGAAGCTCGGACAGGGAAAGAGGTAAGCGCCACCATTGCTGTAATGCCAGCAACACAGCAGCCGCGTCACTACTCCCACCACCTAACCCGGCAGCCACCGGGATACGTTTGCGCAATTCAATCAACACACCCTGCGAGATCGAGAACCGTTCCCGCAAGAGCCGCGCCGCCCGCGCCGCCAGGTTCTCCTCGTTGCCCAGTTCGGGGCGAGTACACACTATCTCCACACGCCCATCACCGGTACTCGTCAAACAAAGCGTATCATGGAGATCAACGGTTTGCATCACCGTCGCCAGTTCATGATAGCCATCTGCCCGCCGTCCTTTAACATCCAGCGTCAGATTAATTTTGGCGTATGCTCGCACAAAACATACATTGCCCAAAATCTGTACTCGCCATGCGTGACTCATAATTGCATTGTGCATAGATTCGCCAGGATTGTCAAGCATAGAGCATGAATAGCCCCATAATTACTCATTTTTTCCGTTTCCTCAACCCTTCAATTCAGAACCTTCTATCCCTTGTCCTTGAGTGAGTGAAAAAATGAGCAGGGATTTGAATAGAGAGTTGAGGTTTTAGGCTGAATTGGCTAGTATGTCCGTAAATCCTGAAACATACGCCATGACTATGCTATACTAGCAACTGAACAATTATAATGGTTTGCGCATAGTGCCGCTTTTGCGGCCCATCCTGGTTGAGTAGGTATCATGCATGGATATTACTGTCGCTTACTTCCACCCCTTACTGCATCCCGACACCATCAAACGCGATTTCGAGCAAATCCGCGCGACAGGCGCTAGCAGTATCGTCTATCCCATTCACGAGCAAGAAGACCAGCGCTGGCCGCGTGACCTGGAACGAGGTCTGCTGCAAGCGCAGGATGTCGGCCTCAAGACACATATCAGCCTGGGACGCTATGGCAATCTCTTTGCCGGGCCATCCCTGATGCCAAGCTGGTATACCTTTCGCCATCCGCATTCGCGCGTGCTGGATCGTCACGGACGCTATCATGAGATCTCCTGTTTCAATAACCAGCCATTCCGCCAGTGGCTCTTCGATGAGATCGAGCGTTTGCTGCGCTCCTATCCCATCAACGGCATCCTGATCGACGAGCCACGCGGACTGGAAGTGAGTTGTTTTTGCCCGGTCTGTCGCGCTCTTTGCCCCGACGTATCGGACCTTGTGCGCTTCCGGCGGCGTTCGATGATCGACTTTCTGGGCGAACTATGCGCCTGTGTCAAACGAGTGGATGCCAATATCAAAACAACCGCCGTCCTGTTGCCGCTTGATCTCTCCCTGGTCGAGGAATTGACCACCCTGCCCGCGCTTGATACCGTCGGCTGTCATGTTTTCTGGAACCTGCTGCATGAAAGCGTGTGCCAGGTGCAGGCATGGGGCAACACCCTGGTTCAGACCACGCGCCAGCATCAGAAACGCAGCCAGCTCTGGCTCCAAAATTTTAGCATTGATGAAGAGATGGAAAAAGAGATGGAAGTAGCCTTCCACCATATCACCAGCGTCGAACCAGATGGCATAGGCTGCTATTATTACTGGCGCAATAATGCCGACCCCGAACGCATATGGAATAGCACGCGCTACCTGCTGCGCCGCATCCCCCGCCGCCAACTGCACTGGCAGAAAGCCCACGTCACAAGCCAGTAGGGACGCCCCTTGCGGGTGTCCGCGTCCTCCCAACTGCCCTCGCCAGCCAGTAGGGACGCCCCTTGCGGGTGTCCGCGTCCTCCCAACTGCCCTCGCCAGCCAGTAGGGACGCCCCTTGCGGGTG
>DAHVFL010000024.1 GCA_027316975.1 Chloroflexota bacterium
CTTTTACGCCTCTACCCCTTACTTTTAGGACTGGGAGCGCGGCTGGCTAATCGCGGCCAGGGAGCCATCTCGATGCTGGCTTTCGCGCAGATGTCTCGCTCCCCACGCCAGACGATACGCATAACGTTGCTGCTGGCGCTTACCGTGGCATTCGCTCTATTTTCGCTGGTTTTTACTGCCTCACAGGCGCAAAGATCATCTGATATCGCGGCCTTTGAGTCTGGCGCTGATTTTAGCGGGAGCATAGCAGCGCTACCCTCCAACCAGTCGCAAGCTTCGCTTACCGGCGTTACCTCGCTTTACAGGCAACTTCCGGGAGTGATTTCCGCGACAGCCGGCTTTAGCCAGGATGGTTTACTCACACAATCAACTGCCAATATACATATCGCGGTAAGAGCCGTTGACGCCAACACCTTTGCCGGGACCGCGAATTGGACAACGCAAGATTCGTCTCAATCCCTCACTTCTTTGATGGCGCTGCTGCGTCAACAGCAAGCGGAGGGTATACGGCAAGATCGCGTCCCGGTTATCATTGATGCGTCAGCAGCCAGCAATCAAAACCTCCAGGTTGGCTCTACGTTCTCATTAGATATGATCGGTCTACCCGACTATGCTTCGGGGTCGAATGACAGCCAATTACACGGTGTTGTAGTTGCGCTGGTGCAACACATACCTACGGTGAACGAAGGGGCGACTCTGGACGCAAGCGGCAGCACAGCGGCGATAAACGGAGGGATATTGCTGGACTATTCAACTTACGCGATGCTCTACCAGCGCGACAATTCCCTCACATCTGTTGCGCCGTCTGCAACGCCTGTCACCCCACAAACGGCGGTGTTACCCATCAACTACCTGTGGCTACGCTCACAGGATGATCCGGCAACCCTGGCGCATTTGCGCGCTACACTTACCACCTCATCTCTTCGTCTTGACACTCTCTTTGACCGGCGCGCGCTCCTGAATATCCTCAATAGCGAACCACTGTATCTCGATTTGCTGACGGTCTTAACAATCGGGGCGACTATCACCCTCTTGCTGGTGCTAATAGGCTATGTGCTTGCTTCCTGGCAGAGCGCGAAGTTGCGTTCAGGCAGTTTTACGACGCTGCGCTCGCTCGGCGCAACTGCTTTACAGGTAACAAGCCTGTTTTTGCTGGAACAGGGCGTGGTCTTTTTCACAGCGTTGATCATTGGCCTCCTGTTTGGAACAATTCTTGCCACAACCGTTGTGCCAGCGTTGATCTATTCCGACATCCCCATCACAGGCATATTAAGCAACTTGAGCGATAACCAGTTTTATCTCATCCAACATAGCTTTTCAAAGCAGATCGTGATACCACCTTCACTCGGTATCGCCCTCGCGCTGCTGGTAGGTACCTGTCTCACTGCTGTCGGCATGATGGCCTGGACGGTACTGCGTCCATCGCTGGGGCAGGCTCTTCGTCTTAACGAGGACTAAATGATGTACAATATCACATGTACATCGTTGAAACAGGAGAGATAGAATCTGGTTATGCGGCAATTGCGAGGCAGGACGCTTCTGTGGCTCTTTATACCGGGCGCATTACCCGGCACGGCCCTTGACGCGTTCCATGTCTTGAGCGGCGTTGAACGCTATGCATCACCCACTTTGCTGGGAGTAGCATGGTGGGTTCCCTTGCTTTTTGGGGGCGCGGCTGTGGTTATCGGCTATTCACATCCGATGCTCGATCCACTGATGCACCATCGACGCTTCCGGCCACTTTTCAGCAGCGTGTTGGGGCTGGCATGGCTGCCACTAGTTTACCTGATAAGCGCGAGTTTCTTTGATACGCTGACTAAAACCTTGCTTATAGTGCTCGTTTATTGCAACTTCTGGTTGCTGACGGGCAGCGACTGGCAAAACCTGGTATTTTCGCTGGTAACGGCCATTACTGGCACGTTGCTCGAGATGATTCTGGTTGCCGCGGGCGCGTTCGCCTATCTCCATCCCGATCTGCTCGGCGTACCCTACTGGCTTCCTGGTATCTATGCCTGCGCATCGCAGGCATTGGGCGACCTGGGCAGGTCGCTTTACTATGCTTCTGGAGGATTGCATGAAACACAACGAACAACAACCCTGGACGCTTGAGACGCTGCTGGTGCATGGCAGTCGAAAACTTGCCATCTCGCACCATTCCGGCAGGCCGACCGTACAGCCCATCTCGCCCAGCACTACCTACCTGCACGAGGACGCGGAAGCGCTCGACCGCGCCTTTAGCGGGGAGCTTCCATCGGGCGAAAAGGCGTATGTCTACGCCCGGCAGGGCAATCCTAACGCGCAGGCCCTCGAAAATGTGCTGGCAGAGGCCGAGGGAGGCGCGGGAGCAGTGGTATTTGGTTCGGGCATGGCGGCCATTCACGCTGCCGTGCTGACAGCCGGGCTGGTTCCGGGGGCGAAGATATTCATCGCGCGCGACCTCTACGGGCCAACTATCGGGATGCTGCGCTCGCTCTTTTTGCCTTTTGGCGTTGAGGTCTTGCTGCGCGATCTATGCAGCCCTGATGTCGGCCAGATGATTCGCGACGAACAGCCTGATGTAATTTACGCGGAAACGCTCTCCAATCCGCTTGTCAAATTGATTGACCTGGACGCCATCAGCGCCGCCGCGCGCGAAGTGGGAGCCATAACCGTGGTTGACAGCACCTTCACCACGCCCTACCTCCTCAAACCAATTGAACGCGGCTTCGATATCGTGGTGCATAGCGCGACCAAGTATATCAGCGGTCATGGCGATTGCACCGCCGGGGTAATGATCTGCGCTCAAAACGCGCATGTCCAGCAGGCTCACACCTATGCGACTATGCTGGGAGCTATGCTTGGCCCATTCGACGCTTTTCTGGTGTCACGCGGAATGAAAACACTGCCACTGCGCATGGAGCGTCAATGCGACAATGCTCTTGCGGTGGCGCGTTATTTGCAACAACATCCAGCTATCGAGCGAGTCTATTATCCAGGGTTAGCTGACCATCCACACCACGAACTCGCCACACGCTTATTTCGCAGAGGGCGCTTCGGTGGGTTACTGGCATTTGAGTTAAAAGAGCAATCGCGCGCAGCCGCTTTTCGCTTTATGGATAAGCTGCAACTCTGCCTGCCAGCGACTACACTCGGCGATGTCTATACCGAATTAAGCTACCCGCCCATGTCCTCGCACCGCAACCTTACGGTGGCTGAACGCCAGCACATCGGTATCAGCGACGGCTGCATCCGGTTCTCGGCCGGCATCGAAGATGTAGGGGATATTATTCGAGATCTGGAGCAGGCTCTTTAGCAGTTCTCCTCTTTTGTGAATTCCATCGCTACTGGGTATGGCGGATATACCTGCCGGGAACCTTATCTTGCGCTTCGCAACCTTCCGGCGCAGACATGACATGCAGCATATCTGAGTTCGGATCAACAACCAGGTCATTGATTACCGAACGCACATACGGAAACTTGCGAGCAATCTCTTCCGCAGCCGCTTTCTGCCCGGCAGTATGTACGGCTCCGCTCAATCGCACCACGCCAAGTTTCGGATAGACGCCAATGGGGAGATCGCACGTGCGGGGGTCCTGTCCAAGCGCTCGCGCAAGGTCTGCCGCGAGCTGGTCATCACCAACCAGGTTACTTTTGATCTCTAACAGACCCTGCACGCCATATACCTGGTCGCGCGCGATATCAGCGCGTAAGGAGCTTGAAATATTGCCATCAAGATAGAGCACGCCATCCAGTACGCGAATGGTGATACCCTTGAGGTCTACATGCATGGAAGTGAGATCAAACAAAATAGACTCAACCTCCTGTTGCAAGACAGCATCAGAACGGTAAGGTGGAAGCGCGTTCAGGGCATCATCAGAGATGGTAACGATAAGGCGATCGTTCTCCATGCCTGTGACATATTCCGCGCGCAAGAGGATATCCTGTCCTACGCGCACGTTATGCGCCACGATATATGCCAGTTCGCCGTTCTCCGGCTGCGTCGCGACCAGCTTCAACGTGCCTTTCGTGGAAGAACCGGCACGCGCCACGACGCTTTTGCTATCAAAAGCGACCCCTCGCGATGGCGCACCGTAAGCAGCGGCCAGTTCGGCGCGTTTTGCCCCGACCGTCACGCCATCACCCGTCGCCTTTATTACGCTTTCAAAAGGCAAGTATCCCATCTTGCCAAAAAATCGCCCCTGTTTCGCGCCTATATGCATCATTCGACGTGTCGCGGCATCGAAAGTTACGCTCGCCAGGATACCCCCCTCGCCATCGGAACAAAATATAATGGTGCCAAAATGAAATTTAGCCATTTCGGAAATGCGTAGTGCCTTACTCATACAACCAACCTCGCGCTGCAATAAAATGAAAGACAAAAGCGATAGTGTGCCCTGTCCTTATATAAAAGTGTAGCACGTCAGGCGTGTCTATGACAAGCGACGGGTAGTTTCAGGAAGTGAGTTCTGCCTTTTGCCTGCCTTTTTTCTGACATCTTGTTTTAATTTGTATCTAATAACACGTCATTATCTATACATCAAACATAAAGTATCGTAAAATAATTTCAGGGAGAGCGATACTGATTGCGATAGCAAGGAGATGATCCTATGCTTGACGACTGCTCTGAGCTTATAAATAAGAAGCTCGGCAATTACACGATTCGGCAGCTTATTCGTGAAACACAAATGAGTGCGGTCTACTATGGAACAGAGGCTTTTACCAATCATCAGGTGGCAGTGAAAGTATTATTTCCTCCTATCAGGCCCGGCAGCAAAGAGTATAAAAAAATATCTCCTGCGCTTTCAGCGTGAAGCATACCTGATTGCAAATCTTCGGCATCCGTACATTGTACCTATCCTCGCTTACTCTGACATCCCACATCCCTCTCTAACCTGACACCCGCTCAAGCAGGGCAGTTAGCAGTTCAAGAGTACTATGATGACTGGAACAATGGACAATATGAGGCAGCATATTCTATACTTAACCCAGGATATCAAAAAAGCTACCCTTATCAGCGATCACTCTACGCACGCGTTCACTATTCCTGCATCTCTTTCGGGCAAGTTACTGAAATTTCTTCAAACAGGGTGCAGGTAGACATTACAATCAACCAGATAGAAGACAAACCATCTGACAAAGGAACGGCCATCAACGTTTATAAGGGCTACTTTCTAGCGCAACAGATCGGCTCTAAATGGTACATTACGCCAGTTGAGCTGCCATTGATATCTTCTAATGGCTCGTGTACGAAGCCATGATGGATGTTCGCTTGAAACTTGAGGAAAGCATCATGACCGAATACGCCTGTTATATCGAACACTATCCGCATCGATTGCCACATAACGACAGGGCCGAATTGCGTCCATGCGGGCATTATGCGTGTCCGCCGCACACCATCACCTATTATGGCACGGGCGACGACGATGAACTGGTGGGCGACTACTGCATAGTCTGTTACGCGCGCAAATTCCCGCAGCACTGCCCTGATCGTTTAATCCTGCAAGCGGTGTTGAAGGAACAGGCAGCCGAATAGTCACCAGGTACTGCCGGATGTACCTTTCAAACGAACCAGTGCCTGTCATCCTGAGCGCAGCGAAGGATCTCTCGTCGGCTAGACACAGATCCTTCGCTGCGCTCAGGATGACAGGCACAGGAGACAGAGGCGTTGCGAAAAACTTACCCGTGTAAGCCCGCATGCTCGTCCTGGTACGCTACACAGACAACCGGCTGCTTTCCTGCCGGGCGATACCGAAAATGCTCTCCATCGCGTCTGGCGCGTAGCGGGCGACGATGGCTTCGGTGATGGCGTTGGCGCGGCATATTTCGCCGAACATGCTGGCGCTGATGCGCGGGGTGCGTTCCTGGGTGCGCGGGTCGAGTTCTATCAAGCCGAAGCGCACACCCCAGCCTTCCGTCCACTCGAAGTTGTCTACCAGTGTCCAGTGCAGGTAGCCACGCACGGGGATGCCTTCGCGAATGGCTTGATGCACCAGTGCCAGGTGCTCCAGGATGGCGCGCGGGCGGCGATCATCGCGCGTATCGCTAAATCCATTCTCGGTGATGTATAGAGGCTTGTTGCCGCGAGTCCTGCGATAGACCGACTGAAGTACGCGATAGAGGCCCTTCGCGTAGATTTCGCCAAAATTATTTGCCAGGCCGGGGTCGTTGCGAACCGCGCCGGGGAGAGCGAAACGCCGCCCGAACATTTCGGCCGGGCGTGTCGGGTCGAAACGCACCAAATCTCGGGTATAGTAGTTGACGCCGTGAAAATCGCGCGTGCCAGCCGCTCCCTTGATGGGAGCAAGAAGTAGATTGAATGGAAAGATAAATTTTCCGGTTTCACCACCCTGTAATGGCGACCAGTTGAAAAAGGTATTCTGCAAACCGGCGGCGGCGCGGTCCAGCGGCACAAGCTGGCTGGCGGGGTCAAAGAGGCGATAATGCAGGCAGCAGCCAATCTGGGACTGCGGCTGAATGTGATAGATGGCGTGGAAAGCTTCGACATGCGCCTGCATCATATTGCGCAGCACGCGCATAGCACGCATCAAATCTTGATCGCCCGGGGGATACTCGCCGAACAAGTAACCCAGCACAGCATAAATATTCGGCTCGTTGATGGTGATCCAGAAATTGCACAGGTCTTGCAGTTTTTCAACTACATACGACACGTACCGCACAAAGTAGCGTATATTTTCGACCTTCGTGAATCCGCCGCGATCCGCAAACCACAACGGATCGGTGAAGTGATGCAGCGTGACAAGAGGCTTCATATGCCGTCTATGCAAATCTGCCAGCATCTGACGATAACGATCAATGGCGGCGCTATCCCAACGGCCTTCCGACGGCTCAACACGGCTCCATTCGATGCTCAGCCGTAGAGCATTATTTTCCATCTGCTCCGCCAGGCTGAAATCCTGCTCGGCCTCCTGCCACCAGTTAGCGGCATCCCCGCTTGTCTCACCTGTAAGAGTACGCCCGGACTGTTCCCAGCGATACCACTGATTGTTGGTGTTGCTCCCCTCGCATTGATGGGAAGAGGATGCTGTCCCCCACAAAAAGCCATCAGGAAAACGCAGAATACGCTGACCACGCTGCAATGCCATACCGTGCAACTCCTCGACTTTGAAAGATGTTCATGGTAATGATATTGTACCATACACATCCCTTTTGATAGCCAACTACTCCAGAGTTATTATAGGAAGAGAAGCAGCAAAGCAGAGAGCAGGGCAATTTCGATTGCCCTGCTCTCTGCTTTGCTGCTTCTCTTCCTATCTACTCCCTGATGCCCCTCGCGGGCAGCGGCCGCACCAGCGGACTCATGACAGGCACATCCTTTTTGCCGCGTGGCAGGCGCTGGCGCACGAGGTAGTTGGGGGCAACGGCAAGGTCGCCCTTCTCCAGCGTGACATCTTCGCCGAAACGGTTGAAGAAGGATAGCTCGAAGTTGGGGGTTTCGCCGAGCGCGCCGTGAGGACAGACCTCCACGCAGTCGCCGCAGAAGATGCAGCGATCAAGAGCGAAGGCGTAGCGTTTGAGCGTGCGTTCGGCCATCATCAGCGAGCCAGTCGGGCAGACTTGCACGCACGCGCCGCAGGAGACACAGTCGGTATCGTGCAGGCTAACGTTGAACGGCGTGGAGACGATGGTATCGAACCCTTTGCCGAACATACCGTAACAGTCTGGGCCGATCACATCATGGCAGACGCGCACGCATTGAGTGCAGTTGATGCACTTGTTGGGGTCGCGCAGGATGAAGCTGTGCGACAGGTCAAGCTCGTAGTCGTGGTAGTCGCCCGGCTCGCCATCGTGGAAGCGGTTATCTGCCAGTCCATGCTCGATGCTGTATTTTTGCAGATCGCACTGTCCGGCTGCCGGACACGCGCACTGCAAGCAGCGAGCCGCCTCGCGTTCCGCCTGCTGTTGCAGGTAGCCCAGCTCGATCAACTCAAAGCTGCGCTTGCGCTGCTCATAGGGCAACATCGGCATCTTGACCTTCGGTTCGACCGGTTTGTATGGCACGATATCGAAGAGATCGGGCTTGCGCTCTTCCAGTTCCAGGCGGCGAGCCACCTCGTTCATGTCTTCTCCATTGAGGAAGGCATGGATAGAACGGGCTCCGAGTTTGCCCTGGGCTACGCATTCGATGATCGTCTTCGCGCCCATCTGCGCATCGCCGCCGGCAAAGACACCGTAGCGATCGGTCATATAGTTAAATGGGTCGGTCTCAATGGTTGTGCGTTTGCTCCATTTCACCCCCGACTTCTCATCCAGCACAGACTTATCTGGATTCTGACCGAAGGCGGGAATGATGGTATCGCACTGAATCACAAATTCTGAACCAGGGATAGGCACAGGGCGGCGGCGACCGCTGGCATCTGGCTCGCCCAATTTGTTTTTGATGCATTCGATGCCCGCTACTTTGCCATTCTCGACAATGACCTTCGTCTGCTGCACATAAAACATCAACTCTGTGCCTTCAGCTTCGGCATCTTCGATTTCTTCTGGCGTCGCGGTCATCTCTTTGACGGAACGGCGATAACCGGTGTGAACTTTCGCGCCCAGGCGCAGCGACGTGCGCGTGCAGTCAAAGGTAGTAAAGCCGCCGCCAAACACGACTACCTCGCGCCCTTCTTTGACGGGAACGGGTTTGCCCTCAACCTTGTCCGCCAGGAAAGCGATGGCGTTGATTACGCCTTCCGCGTCTTCGCCGGGAACGCTCAACGGATTGCTCGTCCAGGCGCCAATGGCGAGGTAGACGGCATCAAAGCCCTGCGCGAACAGATCGTCGATGCTGAAATCCACGCCCAGTTTCACATTGGATTGCAGGTCAACGCCCAGGTCCCAGACATGCTGGAGTTCGCGGTCCATCACGTCCTTCGGCAAACGATACTCTGGAATGCCATAACGCAGCATACCGCCTGGCTGCGGCATCATCTCGAAAACCTTGCAATAATGCCCTTTCAATGCCAGGTAGTAGGCGCATGTGAGACCACCAGGGCCGGAGCCTACGATAGCAATTTTTTTACCGGTTGACGGGTCTTTTGGATAGGGATGCGGAGGGTCGAGCAGGCATGTCTCAGCTGCGTGACCATGCATTCGACAGATGGCGATTTCTTCTTCCACCAGCGCGCGGCGGCAGGCTTTCTGGCAGGGCGCGGGACAGGTCAAGCCGAGAATGTAGGGAAACGGCAACACCTCTTTGACCAGGCGCGCAGCTTCCTTCATCGAACCCTTAGCGATCAATTCCAGGTAGCCGGGGATATCGATGTGCGTCGGGCAATCCACCTGGCACGGAGGCTGGCAATAAGCGTTATGGTCTGAGAGCAGCAATTCCAGGTTGGTGCGACGAATATGAAACAGTTCATCCGATTTCGTGCGCACTACCATGCCTGGCATGGCCGGTGTGGTACACGATGGAAGCGGCTGGCTCACGCCTTCGATATGCACCAGGCACATACGACAGGCCGCCGTCGGCTCCAACTTCTCATCATCGCACATATTAGGAATATCGGTAATGCCGTTGTCGTTCGCCACGCTCAAGAGGGTTTGGCTCTCATAAGCTGTCACAGTTTTCCCATCAATGGTCAGTGTGAAGCCGGGATGTCCGGTGTCGTTGCGCGGCATTACTGCATGCGCATCATGCACAATGGGAGAGAGATTATCTCGGATCGATATTGCCATATATATTACCTCTCGTAGACACAAGGCGCGATAAGTACGCCTCTACTTTTTTTAGGGCAAGACATGTTTCGTGACAAAACGATGCGCGCGCACGGGAATACAGGTGCCTGTCGGGCACTGCTGCTCCTGAATGTGCATGCGGAAGTGTTCGAGCCAGTAGAGTTTCGCCGTTTTGAGTGAATTTGGCGCATGTATTCCAAAGCCGCACAGCGAGCCATCTGGTACATAGTGCGCAAATTCATCCAGCACATCCAGGTCGTTATTGGCGCCCAGATCACTGATGATACCTTCCAGAATGCCGGTGATGCGTTTCATACCCAGACGGCAAGGCACGCATTTCCCGCAGGACTCCTTGCTCAGATAGCGACTGCGCTCCATGGCCCATGCTACCATACAGGTATTGGCCGGCAGCAATTCGATGATACCGGAACCTACAATCGCGCCAATTTCTTCCAGCCTATCAAAATCGAAGGGTGTATCCAGCAGCGAGGTCGGCAGCGCGCCGCCCTCCGCGCCGCCGACGACGACCGCGCGCAGTTCGCCTTCTGCCCGGTTAAAGCCCGCGTGACGCAGTATCTCGCGCAGCGTAGCCCCGAAAGGCACCTCAACCACCTTCGGCTCGCTGTCAGGCACGTAATCGTAGATGGTCAGGACTTTGGTGCCGCTCGTTGTAGCGCTTCCCACGCTGGTGAAGGCTTGCGGCCCATCGCGCACGATAACGGGCACGTTTGCCAGCGTCTCAATCGAGTTGACAACTGTGGGTCGATCCCACAGGCCAGCCTGGGCAGGGTAAGGCGGTCGCTGTTCGGGCATACCGCGCCGCCCTTTAATCATGGCGATTTGCACGGTTTCTTCGCCGCCCATGAAACCAATATCGACGCCCACCACGTTAATGGTGCAGTTAAACTCGGTTCCTAAAATATCGCGTCCAACGAGATTGGTGTCTAACGCTTCCTGTAGCGCTCGCTGCACCGAGGCTATCCCTTCAAGATACAGGCTGCTTGTGAAGAGATACGCTTCCGACGCGCCCACCGCGTAGGCCGCCAGCACGATGCCCTCGATGACCTGGTGGGGGTTGCGCTCCAGCATGGTGTGCGCCGCCAATGATCGTTCGTCGGCGTCGTAGGCGTTACAGATCACGTAGCGGGTATCGTCTGGTTGCTGACTTACGATACGCCACTTTTCCCCGGTGGGGCGACCGGCGCCGCCACGCCCGCGCAATTGAGCGTCCAGCACGTGCTGGATAACCTGTCGCGGAGGTTGTTGGCGGATGGCTTTTTCCAGCGCGGCATAGCCACCGGCGCGGCGGTATGCCTCGAGGGAGCGCACGTCAGGCTCGCCTCGCCGCCGGATTACACGATAAGATGCATCAAATTCAGGCATTGGGCTGCCTCACATGATTAATATTCCCATACATACCGCGCGTCGCGGGTGATAGTCCACGTATGGGTTGGTCGTCGCGTTTTATGCCTTTAATGGCGGGAGCAGGCTTGAATTTGGGACTCATAGTGGCGATACCGAAGAGATCGCTCAAATCCACGCCGCGCGCCTGTACGATACGTTTGGCCGCCTGTAAAGGCAGGTAGCCATAGGTATCCATTACGGCGTCCAGCAGCGATGAGAGCGCGCCCGCTTCCTGCGACCAGTTTGCCAGCAAATCGTCAACCTTGCTCAGGTCTATTTCCGGTTCCAGGTAATCTTTCACCGGCATAGACACGCAGGGAGCCACAGGCTTATCATGATATTCGGTCGCATACTCAGAGATGCGCTGCGTGTAGTAACCTGCTTTGGATGCGCCCGTAGCCGGGGGCATTTTGTGGGTGCCAAACTTCTCTGCCCCGTCGCGCACGTAGGAGACGAACCAGGGTCGCTCTTTCCACCTGTGCATCGGTTCGAATTCGATGGTAATCGCGCGCGGCGGGCAAGCTTTTTCGCAGAGCAGGCACGACTCGCATTTCAGGTTATAGTCGGTTTTTAGTCCCTCTTCCGCGATCAATTGAATCAACCCGCGACTGCGCGGGGGAAGCTTAGGCTTGTCGTAGGGATAATACCGCGTTACTTTGGGCCGGAAGAGGTGACTAAAAGTTAGCCCCATTCCGCTCAGGATTCCACGCATCGGCTACACCTCTATTTCCTTTTCGCCACGCACTTTCAAGCCCTGTTTGGCGATTTTTTCGCGCAATTTGAGGATACCTTCGATCAATGCTTCTGGACGCGGCGGGCAGCCAGGCACATATATATCCACCGGCACGATGGTATCCACTCCCTGGACGGTGTAGTAGCTATCATAAAATTCGCCGCCGGAGTTCGCGCACTGGCCCATGCTGAGCACCCATTTGGGTTCTGGCATCTGCTCCCACAGCAGGCGCAGGCGCGGCCCCATCTTGACCGAAACCGTGCCGGCCACAATCATCAGGTCGGCCTGGCGCGGGCTGGACCTGAACACTTCTGAGCCGAAGCGCGAGAGGTCGTAGTGCGCCTGCGCGCTCGCCATCATTTCAATGGCGCAGCAGGCCAGACCATAGCCAAGCGGCCAGACAGATTTTGAACGCGCCCAGTTCTGCGCCCATTGCAGCATATCTATGAAGCTGGTGAGCTGAACCGGCAACTCCTGATCGCCAGGAATGTACTCATGGGGGCCTTTCGCCATAACAATTGGCACAGGTCTGGATCGCCTATTCCCATTGATTTTTGTATCGCTGCTCATAATGTAATAACTCCCATGCAAAGGTTTAGCAGCACCTGTTGCCCGGTTGATATATTCACAGAGTGTAAAATGAGAAAGGAGTCCGGTATGTTCCGTCTCCTAACCTGTCGTAATTATAGCACGTTGCGCCACAACTGACCACATGCCGGGAAGTGGCTTTTTTTGACGGGTATCCCTGATATCAGGTATAATTAGCGCCAGCATACCTGTCACTTTTTTGGAGACTACCAACAATGAGAGATCCAGCCGAGCAACTACATCGCATTCAGAACGCCATAATAAAAATCACTGAGTACGCGAAAAAAGGAAGACGAAAATTTGACACTCAAGAAGAAATTCAGCTTAGATATTGTCTGGGAAACAGCCACAGTCGGCATTCCCGATCTGGCTGTTAAAATTCAAGCACTTTTAGAGGATAATTTATAGAAGGAGACATCCACTTTGGGTACATACACAATCACCGTATTGCCCGGAGACGGCATCGGGCCAGAGGTTATTGAGCAGGCTGTGCGCGTGCTGCACACCATTGGCGAACGCTACCAGCACACGTTTCAGATGCATCATGGGCTAGTTGGTATAGCAGCAATTCAGGCCGAAGGACAGGCAATTTCTGACGCTACTATGGAATTATGCCAGGGAAGCGACGCGGTTTTATTTGGCGCGGTCGGGGGCATAGCAGGGTACGAGGGGTCAAAAACGCAGGTGCGGCCAGAAAACGCCCTGTTGCGACTGCGTAAAGAGCTTGAGCTTTTCGCCAATTTGCGCCCGGTACGTCCATTTAAGGCGCTGCTGAATGCCTCTACGATTAAGCCGGAAGTTTTAGCAGGCACGGATTTGCTGGTCGTGCGCGAATTGACGGGAGGGCTGTATTTCGGTAAGCCCGGCGAGATCCGGGAGACGCCGCAAGGGAGAGAAGCTGTCGATACCATGTTTTATACCGAACATGAAATCGATCGCATTGTGCGCGCGGCCTTTGACCTGTCGCGGAACCGGCGCAAAAAAGTCACCTCGGTCGATAAAGCCAATATACTGAATACGTCGCGCCTGTGGCGACAGGTTGCCGAACGGGTCGCGGGCGAATATCCCGACGTGGAGATCGACCACCTGCTGGTGGATACGTGCTCTATGCAACTTGTGCGCCACCCCACAGCCTTCGATGTCATCGTCACCGAGAATACCTTCGGCGATATTTTGACCGACGAGGCGGCGATGCTGGCCGGTTCGATGGGTATGTTACCGTCCGCCAGCCTGGGAACGCGGCAGACCGCGCACGGGTTATTTGGCATGTACGAACCCATTCACGGCTCCGCGCCCGATATTGCAGGGCAGGGCAAAGCCAACCCCATTGCCGCCATTCTTACAGTCGCCATGATGCTACGCTATTCCTTCGGACTGCACCGGGAAGCCGACGTAATCGAAGCCGCGGTGGAGCAAGTCATCGAGGCGGGCTACCGCACCGAGGATCTGAAAGAGGCTGGCAAACCAGTAGTTGGAACGCAGGAGATGGGCAGGCTGATCGTGGATGCGTTGTCGTAGTAAATCCGCGAAGGAATTAGTAACTGTCTTACAGCGAAAATCAAGGATGTGTTGTGCAATCTGCAATCACTGGTTTTTTGTTATTGAGCCTTGCGCGCAATCGCCATCAGATGGGCGCTGGCTCCAAGCAGTGATGGCTCCTGCTCGATTCGGCGCATAAGCGCTAGAAAGCGTTCGCGCTGCTCATGGTCATTGAAATTATCCATCACATATCGTGAAAGCCACAGAGGGCCTTCGATTGGCAACGTCTTCTCGTAGAGAAACCCGCCCTCCCTTACCTCGGCCTCGAGTTCTTGCGGATGGTGGAAAAAGGCGGTCGTGAAATATGCCGGGTGGTTTGTCGGGTTCCGGTGTTGTCCATCTGTCAAATCACGCTCGACGATTGGCGGGAAGGCGGGAGTATCGAACAATCCCAGGCGCAGGCCATCAAACAAAGAGGCAAAGCGAGAAATTACTGCAGCGAATAGAATACCGCCGGGTTTGAGAATACGATGCGCTTCACGCAGCGCAGCGAGACGGTCTGCGCGTTGAGTCAGATGGTACATCGGCCCCATTAAAAGCACGACATTCACGCTTGCGCCTGCACGCTTCACATTGCGAGCGTCACCTACCTCTATCTCTGCAATAGGAGCATCGGGTTGCGAAATGGAAGCCTGTCGCGCCAGTTCTACGTGCAGGGGAGTGACATCGATGAGATGCACTTCATAGCCCTGTTTCGCGAGCCAGCAGGCATACACACCAGGGCCACCGCCAATGTCGAATACGATTGCAGGCGGCGGCGGCGCGTACCGCGTGATGATTTCCTGAGTGCGAGCCAGTTCAATCTGACTCGCGCCTTGAAGCAAACGCCGGGATTCATACCCACTGGCATAATGCTCTAGCATCTCAGGCGGAACAGAGGAGGAAGCATCATTTGAACCGGCCATGAAAAACCTTTCAGAGTTAGCCCATCATAGGTTTGGGGCAAGAACCCATCAGGCGCAGCTTCTCCAGCGCTTCGGCAACCTGGCGTTTAAGAGACGCCGACTCTTCGCTTTCTGGTTGCTGCGCGTTCTCGCTGAGCAGCTGGAGTTTCGCTTCCAGTTCAGCAATTCCATTGAGAAGTATTTGTCGCTGGACGTACCAGCGCGTTACGGCGCGTTCAACACCCATATGATGCTCCCTTTGTTATCCTGCATAATTACCAGGGCGGGGGCAAGCCCCGCCCTTCACTGGTAGGTTTTTCAGACAAGAACCGGCCAGCTGGGAAGTGTCATGCTGAGCGCAGCGAAGCATCTCTCGCCGGGCCGCACGCAGATGCTTCGCTGCGCTCAGGATGACACTTCTGGCGACTGCCTGTTTTACAAAACCTCCCAGTGAAAGGCAGAGCCGCCGCCCCTACCATACACGAAAGAAGCGCGACATCAACTCGTACAGGGTAGGGGCGGCGGCTCTGCCCCCGCCCTGGTCGCTGGTCGACCTGGTCCCCGCCCTGGTCACTTTCCGGGCGAAAACGAACCACAACTCTATACAGTTGCGCCGTAGACGAGCGACTTGAGAATGTTGAGTAGTTCTTCATCCTGGTAGGGTTTGACGACATAGGCGCTCGCGCCCAACTGCATCGCGCGTTGCTGGTGTTTGGCTGCTGCGCGGGAGGTCAGTATCACCAGGGGCAATGTGCGGTATTGCTCCTGCGCGCGTACAGTCGCCATTAACTCGTAGCCATCCATGCGCGGCATTTCGATGTCGAGCAAGACAGCAGCCGGAGTTTCGCGCGAAATAATTTCCAGCGCTTCCACGCCATCGCGAGCCAACTGCACATCCCATCCATTCTGCTTGAGCATATTACCCACAACGCGGCGCACGCTGGGACTGTCATCCACCACCAGTATATGCTTGCCGCCAGCGGCGATCTGCTTGACCGGCGTTGTTGTCACCGTTGTGCCGCGTGACGCGGGAGCTTGAGCTACCGGCACAGCAGCGCCCGCGAGAGCAACTGCATTTTGCGCAGCCGACGCGGTTCCCCTTTCACGTCGCAGAAGTGAAGAGGTGGGAACGTTAAGCGCGAAGCTTTGCGACCCGGGACGCGGCGACAGCAATTCGATCAATTCAAGGATCAGAATCACACGTCCATTACCCAACACGGTGCCACCGGCTATGCCATGCACATGCCTCAAGTGTGGCCCCAGGTTCTTCATCACCACGTCCAGCTTGCCCCGAATGCTGTCTACCACCAGCGCGACGCGGTGGCGATCGGTACGCACCAGCAATACAGGCGCTTTTACATCGGGAGTACTTTCTGGCAGATCCAGGAGTTGAGAAAGCATAATGAGCGGGTAGAGATCGTTCTGCACGAGAATGGCGGCGCGACCGCTCGACGCAGACTGTTTGAAATTATCCAGGCGACCAATGGCCTCAACCATAACAGTGGGAATAGCATACTGGTTTTCGCCAACCGTCACCATCATGGTACTTTGAATAGCAAGGCTGGTAGGAAATTTCATGGTGAAGGCAGTCCCATGACCAGGCGTTGACTCTACCTCGAGCGTTCCACGCAGGCGAGAGACGCTATCGCGCACGACATCCAGGCCGACGCCACGCCCGCTTTCTTCACTCAGCACTTCGGCAGTCGAAAAGCCAGGGCGGAAGATCAACTCGATAATATCGCTTTCGCTCAACTGCTGGTCAGGAGTGATAAAGCCACGCGAGATAGCCGCGTTGCGCACGCGCTCGGGGTCAATGCCCGTGCCATCATCGCGCACCATAATGACGACCTGGTTTCCTTCATATGCCGCCGAAAGTTTGATCTGACCCGCAGATGGTTTACCGCGCTCCAAGCGCGCCGCCGGCGTTTCGATAGCATGGTTCACCGCATTGCGCATGAGGTGCAGCAACGGGCTAGCAATTTCCTCGATAACCGTGCGATCAACCTCGGTTTCCTGGCCCTCTAACACGAACTCAAACTCTTTATGTTGTTTAAGGGCCACAGCGCGAGCCGTGCGATACAGGCGCGGGATCATGGTTGACAATGGCACCAGGCGCGCTTTCATCAAGCGGTCCTGGAAGGTGGTATTGAGGCGACTTTCGCGACTGAAGACACCCTCACAATCACGAATGATTGTATCCATTTCATTGCTGAGGGTGGTCATGTCTGAGATGCCTTCGCTCAGACCGCGAGCTAACTGGTGAAACTCCGTATAACGGTCCAATTCCAGCTCGTCAAATTCGGCCATGTAAGATGGCTCAACACGGCCATTGGCATTCTTCGCGCCATTATGGCCATTGATGCCGCTATTTCCTTGACCTGGCATCACCTGAACAGAGCGCCCGCTGGGCAGCGTGGCAGCCTCGAAACGGCTCTCCAGTTTCTGACCTACGTCACGCAAGCGGTTACTACTCACCCCGGCATCCGAAACCAGGCGTACTAAGCGCTGCAATCGTTCTTCGAGAATGCTGCGGTTCACCAACAATTCGCCAAAGAGATTTACCAGTTCGTCGAGCTTGGTCAATGGTACACGCACACTGAGGTCGCCGCGAGCCATCTGCTGCATCCCCGCCACGTCGGCATTCGCCAGGTTTGCATCGACCACATTTTTAGCGGTCGCCTCCTGCAAAATCACGGATTCGCTCGCTTCTATATCCGCCTCAAGCTCCTCATTCATGACGCTCGCGAGAGCCGGTTGTTCGCCCAGGATTTGATTGTAGCGTTTGCGCAACAACTCCACCGCCGCCGCGCTCTCACTACTCGCGCCCTTTTCGTTGATAAGCACATCAAGAGCTTCAGCCGTATCCAGAATAATACTGAGTACGTCAGGTGTGATGGGAATAGTTTCTTCCATCACGCTACCAAGCAAATCCTCTGAGATATGGCAAAGATCAGCAATGGCGCGAAAGCCCATCATACCAGCCGCGCCTTTTAGCGTGTGTGTTGCGCGTCGTATACCTTGAATTGGTTCAAGATCGGTCGGAGACTTTTCAAGGCTGGCAACGAACATACTGATGGTTTGCAGGTGCTCTTCTGCTTCCAGCTTGAAGATCTCTGCTGCTTCCTCACCAAAGTCCGCCGCCAGGGGCGAAATATACGGAGTCGCTAGCGCAGATTGAGAAGACTTCGCAGACAATGCAGGTAGTGATGAGGCAGCCGATTTAGACAGCGGAGCCTGTAGAGCTGCCGCCTGGTCGATAAAGGTCGCGCCTGGAGTCTCGTCCGCTTCGCCGGTGAGCGTACTGAGAAATTCACTACGCACGGCAATTTCGATTTCCTGGCGCAGACGAGCCTCAAGCTCCTGCAGCGATTCGCTTATGCCTGTGCCAACGACACTTTCTTGCAACTGCCGTCGAGCCTCAAATTCCTCGCGCAATTCGCCACGAATTTGTCGCTCTAACTCCGCGCGTGTAGCCACTGTGGGCGGGTGGTGTTTGTATTCTTCGCGGAGCCGGGCTTCGATCTCTGCCCGCAGCTCGGCAATATCGGCATAGCGTTCAAAGGTAACACGCTCGTGTACGGTATCGCGCGATACTTGCTTCTCCCAGGGACTCCAGGGCTGGCCGGATGGAGCTACTTGCAATTGATCGATGGCTTCGCCGCAAGCATCTATCGAGGATTGCAACTGCGCCATGCTTGCCTGCATCTGCTCACCGGTCATTTCAACATTGCCGGTCATCTGCGCCAGCAGCTCCAGCACCTTCTTCATTTTGTTGTTCGCCACCCACATAACCGAGAGGGGCAAATACCGTCGCACCTGCTCTGGACTATTGCGCAGGTTCAGGCCCATCGCTTTGCCCGCCCATTCCTCCATGCGGTCGAGCGCATCTTTAGAACCATCCAGAAAACCTTTGAACTCGGTACGTTGCGCTTCGACAACCGTAGCCGCCAGACGCAATTGCGTCAGTGTTCGCTTGAGCGATGCTGCCTGTTCTTCCAGAACCTGCGCATCCTCTTGCATCTTATGGTAGATTTGCGCTACAGAAGACCCATCCGCCGCCATGGGCACAATTGCGCCGCGTTCGCTCGTTAGCGGTACAGGGACATTTCCACTGGAACGCGCCGCTTCCAAACCATGTGCTGGTTTATGGATTGGAGGAGGAATAGTTTCGCGCTCATCTACAACCGGTGGCATTGGAGTAACAGGAGGGCTATCTGAAATGCGCTGCGAAGGTGTCGCCAGCATCTCCAACGCGCTCGGCCGGGTCGGCTCGGAAAATGCTGTTGCGTTAGCCGGCAATGGTTGCCGGGGCTGCGTATCTTGCTGGATGCGCGCGTCAGCATTTGATGCGGGTACCGGGTCTTCCGGCCAGGACACATCTTCACCG
>DAHVFL010000250.1 GCA_027316975.1 Chloroflexota bacterium
TCGGGACACCCGCAAGGGGTGTCGCTACTGCATAAATCACCCAAGATATTCGGGACACCCGCAAGGGGTGTCGCTACTGGTCTTCTTCGTCATTATCTATGGGTTTTTCCAGCCCCGCCAGCGCGAGGCTGCGGTGCAAGACGCGCAACGACAAAAAAGCGCATTTTGTGCGAGCGGGACTAATAGGAATGCCGAGGGAGTCAAGCACATCATCCTTGCCCAACTGCACAACTTCCTCGACGGATTTCCCCTCGATCATCTCCGAGAGCATAGAAGCCGCCGCCTGGCTAATCGCGCAACCGCGCCCCTGGAAGCGCACCTCTTTTACCAGGTCTTCCTCGATCAGCAAATCTATCGCCAACTGGTCGCCGCACAACGGATTCGAGTCCTCAGCGTGCGCGTTCGGATGCGCCAATGTGCCATAATTGCGCGGATTGCGATAATGATCCAGTATATATTCCCGATAATCCATTGACATAGGCAAAATCCTTACAACTTGAATATCTCCAGCGCCTTATGCAAACCCTTCACCAGCATATCAACATCATCTGTTATTGTATACACGTAAAAGCTGGCGCGCGCCGTTGCAGCGAGGCCGAAACGCTCCATCAGTGGCTGGGCGCAGTGATGCCCGGCGCGAATCGCCACCCCTACCTCTTGATCGAGGATGGATGCCAGGTCATGCGGGTGAATATCTCCCAGTGTGAACGAGATAACCCCGCCGCGCCGCGCCGCGCCAGGTCCATATATAATCAGCCCCGGCACCTGCTGCACCTGTTCCATGGCGTAAGCGGTAATATTCTGCTCATGCTGGCGCGCATTCTCCATGCCAATCGCATTGAGATAATCAACCGCTGCTCCCAGGCCGATAGCTTCTGCGATAGCGGGCGTCCCGGCCTCGAACTTCCAGGGGAGATCATTCCAGGTAGACTCGCGCAGCCCGACGGTGCGAATCATATCGCCGCCGCCCATGAACGGGGGCATGGCCTCCAACAGATCGCGCTTGCCATACAGCACGCCGATACCGGTTGGTCCCAGCATCTTATGCGCGCTGAAACACAGAAAATCGACATCCAACGCCTGCACATCAACCGGCATATGCGGCACGCTCTGCGCCGCGTCAAGCAAGACCAGCGCGCCAGCAGCGTGCGCCTGCGCGATCATTTCCTGCGCCGGATTGACCGTTCCCAGCACATTCGACATGTGGGTAAACGCCACCAGCCTGGGCTGCTGCTGCAATAACTGCTCGTACACATCCAGCTGCAGCAAACCATCATCCGTTACCGGCACAAATTCGAGCCGCGCCCCCGCGCGCTGCGCCAGCATTTGCCAGGGAACCAGGTTGCTATGATGCTCCATCCCGGTCAAAACGATCAAATCGCCCGCCTTGATATTGGCATAGCCCCAGCTATAGGCCACCAGGTTAATACTCTCTGTCGTATTGCGCGTGAAAATAACCTGCTTGCTCTGGCGCGCATTGATGAAACGGGCCACCTTGACACGCGCCCTTTCCATCTTCGCCGTCGCCTCTTCGCTGATCTCATACACCCCGCGATGCACATTGGCATGAGTTGTCTCATAATACTGGCTCATCGCCTCAATCACCGCTACCGGTTTCTGCGAGCTAGCCGTGCTATCCAGGTACACCAGCGGCTTCCCATGCACCAGTCTCGACAGGATAGGAAAATCCCCGCGAATATCATCCGCGCTGCGTGTTGCCGGTTGTTGCACTGTTGTCATATGCTGCCTGATTTCTCTAATATTCCCTGTAGGGAGGCGATTGATCGCGTCCGTTAGCTTGCGTCCCTACATGATCTTAATATTCCGCCGCAGACACGGACGCGATCAACCGCCTCCCTACATGATCTAATACTCCGCCAGTTGGATTTCTTCCTCTTCTGCAGGGCTATTCAGCGAGATGGCGTACTCGTCTACGCCTTCGACCTCCCAGCGCTCCTGGGCATCGATCCACGACGTATCCAGCGCGCCTTCATACCCCTTGCTCATGCGGCGCACGATGCTGCGCCGCAGGCGCGAGCGCAGGTTCTCCAACGGAATGCGCTGCAGCACCGGCTCGAAGAAGCCCTGCACAATAATACGCTCGGCCTCTTCACGCTCGATACCACGCACCATCAGGTAAAAAAGCTGTTCTTCATCGATTTTGCCTGTAGTTGCGCCGTGACTGGCGCTGACTTCGTTGGCCCCGATTTCCAGGCCCGGAATCGACTCCGCGCGACATGCGTCGCTCAATAGCAGCGTGTGGTCCGAGAGGAACGAGGCCGTTTGCTGCGCTTTGGGCCGCACGCGAATCATCCCATCGAACTCGACTCGCGATTCGTCGGTCAGCACGCCCTTCACCAGCGTTTCCGCGTTGGTAGAGATGGCGGCATGGTCTGACAGCGTGTTGATCGAGTAACGCTGGTCGTGGTCAGTAAAGAAAACACCCACCAGTTCGCCCGCGCTGCCATTGCCCAGCAGTCCCACACCGATAGTTGAAAGCATGGCGTGACTGCCGAGATCGGCCAGCACCCACGTCGTGCTGCCATCCTTTTCATGCACCGCGTTCTTATTCGTAATCGTCCACACGTTCTGCCCGAAGTCCTGCATATTGCTGAACTCGACATGCGCCGCGTTCTTGACATGCACCTCGACCACGCTGCTGAACAGAGAAGGCTGCTCGCCCTCAAAAGCCGAGTTATGTTCCTCGACGTAGCGCACGCTGCTCAACTCTTCGGCGATAATGAGCGTATGGGCGAAAAGGCCAGAAGCGGGCGCGCTGAGCCAGATTTGTGTCAGAATGGGGTCTTCAATGTCCACACCCTTAGGAATATGAAGGAACACACCGCCGCTCCAGAAGGCCGCGTGCAGCGCAGTATACTTCGAGCTTTCGACCGGAATGCAGGTGGTCATAAAGTATTGCTGTACCAGTTCAGGATAGTCGCGCACCGCGCTATCCAGGTCGGTCAAGATCACGCCCTTGTTCTTCAACTCTTCTGAAAGTTCTGTTCTCAGAACAGAAGCGTTCTCCTGCACGATCAGCCCGGAGCGCTGATCCACCAGCGCCTCTTTCAGCGATTGCGCGATAGAAGCAGGCAGCGTGTCACCGGCGCTGGCCGGCATATACGGTGTGAGTTGTTGGAACTTGAAGTTTGAGAAGATGCGCAGCGTGCCCAGGTCTCCACGACGCCCCAGTGGGGCCGGCATTCGCTCATAGCTATCCCAGGCGTGCAGGCGCTTCTCAAGCATCCAGGCAGGCTCACTCTTGAGGCGCGAAAGTTCCTCTACCGCGCTGCGTGAGAAGCCCACCGGAAAGGTATTAGCCATTGACCATCACCCCATTCTGCTCGTCAGAAGGCTTGAGCCATTCGTACCCCTTCTCTTCAAGCTCAAAAGCCAGTTCGGGGCCGCCCGACTTGACGATACGCCCATCAAACATCACATGCACAAAATCAGGAGTGATATAGTTCAGCATACGCTGGTAGTGCGTAATCAACAGGATGCCCAGGTTCGGCCCGCGCAGGGCGTTGACGCTCTCAGAAACGATCTTGAGCGCGTCGATATCCAGGCCGGAGTCGGTCTCGTCCATCAAGGCGATTTCCGGCTCGAGCAGCGCCATCTGGAGAATCTCGGCGCGTTTCTTTTCGCCGCCCGAAAAGCCATCATTGATAGAGCGGTTGATAAAGCTGTTATCCACTTTGAGCAGGCGCATTTTCTCCTGCATCAATTTACGAAATTCGCCGGGCGGAATGCTCTTGCGTTTAGCCATTTTCCCGGAAGGATTATCGCCCTCTTCCAGCGGCTTATTGCCTTCGCGCACAGCCTCAAGCGAGCGGCGCAAAAAGTTGGCTACGCTTACACCAGGAATGGACATGGGATATTGAAACGCCAGGAAAAGCCGCATGCGCGCGCGGCGGTCAGGCGAATATTCCAAAATATTCTCGCCCTTAAACCAGATTTCGCCATCCGTGACTTCATATTTGGGATTGCCCATCACTACATTCGCCAGCGTACTCTTGCCCGAGCCGTTTGGACCCATAAGCGCGTGTACTTCGCCCTTTTTCACCACAAGGTCAACGCCGCGAAGTATCGGTTTCCCTTCAATATTGGCATGAAGGTTTTTAATAATCAGTTCTGATTCCATTACGTAAACATTTCCTCCCAATTGTATACTTCTCCACCCATCCGGGTGATATCAAAAAATCCTGCATCTATCCAGAAAGAATGCAGAGCTATCGCTCCTCTGCCCCTATTGCGTAGCAGGCAAAATTGTACGGTACGGGCGGGGCTAGTCCCAACATATGTCACCTCTCCACCTGTCATCCTGAGCGCAGCGAAGGATCTGCGCTCGGCCCAGCCAGAGATCCTTCGCTGCGCTCAGGATGACAACAGCGTTTCAGAGAACGCCGATGGGGCCTGCCGGTTGACCCACAGCAGGACTAGCGAACCACCCGCCCTGGCTCGTGTGCTACACGAATATTAGATAAAGCGATAAATTGCGCCGGCGACGCCTGCTCAAGTTCCGGCTCGCCCGTCAGTTCCGCCAGCGTCATCGCATCGATAGTCGTCGCCACCGCGTCGCGCACCTTAGACCACAACTGTTGAATCTTGCACGTGCCGAGTTTGCCGCAAATCTCGGTCATCTCGCCCTCGGTCGCGCAAATCATCGGCGCGATTGGCCCCTCCAAAACGCGCAAAACCTCGCCCATGGTAATCTGTTCGGGGCTGCGGCTCAACCGGTAGCCTCCGTGCGCGCCGCGCGTACTCAGCAGCAAAGGCGGCTCCGCCTCGCGCAACAGCTTCGCCAGTTGTTCCAAATAGGCCAGCGGCAGCATCTCCGCCTGAGCAATATCTGTTAGCGAGCGCGCGCGCTCACCATAGTGTCGAGCCAGATCGACCATGATGCGCACGCCATATTCACCCTTCGTTGACACCTGTAACCACATGGTCGTCTCTCCTTCTCTTGCAGTGTACTGCGAGTTCGTCCTGCAACATTCACGCGCAGCCAGATTATTCCGACTTATTCACTAGGATATATTCTAGCACACAACCATCAAGGGGGCAAGCCCTGACATATGGCATAAAATTATTACCAGAGTACCCCACAAGTCCCATTGCGTTGCCCGTGTTTGAAACAAGATGATATAATCCGTACCGTGCATGTCCTCATATTGTTGTCGCGTCCAGGCAAAGAGGGAATGAGATACATGGGTAAAAAGCTTGCGGTGCTGCTCCTTACATTGATAGGGTTGACCGTGGTCTCTGGCGGCTACATTGTGGGTGGTCTTCAGGCCTACTCGCGCTATCAACAGGCAGTGGGGCAGCAGCGTTGCGGGGGGCAGAAGCCTTCGCATATTTGTGTTCAAGCCCCGGCAGAGGTATTCAGCGCCTATTACCCTTTTGATCTGTCCACGCGTACAAACCTCTTTACGGTAACGTACAGCAGCAGCAGCCCACTTACGCTTATCATTAGCGTGGGAGTGGTTGGCTTTACCCAGGTGGAGACGCGTACTGTCACAGCTACTACTAATGCGCAATCCAGCGGTTTTACGCCAGCGCTGCTTGACCAGGCAGTGCGCAAGTCTACCAGCGATGTCACTACTTCACTCAGGGTGCGTGTGACGGATACGCGCAATACCCTGTATTATTTTAATGACAGTCCGCTACTGCTGCACGCGCACCAGTTGATGCAATGGGTAGCGGCGAACCGGCTCAAAATCGCGGCCTGGGTCACGCCGGACGATCCGATGGTCATCGCATTAGTGACAAGGGCTGCAAATCTCCTGGCCGCGCAGACTGCGCCCACGCCGCTTGCTATGATTGGCTATGCCAATCGTGCATCGCCACAGGAGGTGCGCGGCCAGGTCAATGCTATTTTCGATACTTTGCGGTTGGATTACCGTATGCGTTATAGCCAGGAATCCGTTCCCTACAACGGGCCGGGTGATACCAGCGTGGCGCTGGAAAACATCAAACTGCCGTCTGAGATTTTGCAGCAGCGTAGCGGTATGTGTATCGAGTTGACCGTGCTGCTGGCCTCTGCTGTCGAGAAGATCGGCCTGGACGCTGAAATCGTGATTATTCCCGGCCACGCCTTTCTGGGTGTGGCGATGGCGCCGGATGATAAGCAATTTCAGTACTGGGATGGCGTGCAGGTGAACAATGGCGTTGCAGGCGCGTCGGCCAACATCTTCGCCAACCAGGAGTACAGCGCGAATGCCAGAAAAATTGTGGATACTATTCTGATTAAAGCAGCTCGCCTACAGGGCGTTGGCCCGATGGTATAATGTCTTTCAAGAGTACATGAGGCAGAGAGGGATACAGCGACGAGCGCGATAGATTTTCCGAACTGGTATCTGGTGGGCTGCTATGGTGGATTGGCCTGTTGCATGTGTACCATAGCAACCAATGCGCTTTATACGACATGGCGCAAGCGCGGCACGACGAGACAACTCGCCTTCGTGATCGTTAGCTGCGTCTTTTCCGCGCTCTTGCTGCTTCCCGCTATCATCTGGTATAACGCGCGTCTGAGCGCAGCCCCGGCCTCAATTGGTTTGATCGAAGCGGCCATTGCGCTGGTCTATGTGGCCTTATGGGGGTGCATTGTACCGGTAGGGGCAACGGCTTCTTACTGCCTGTACACACAGCCGCGTGAGTCGCACACCGCGGCGCGTATGCCTCGCCATCGCGGCAAGCGCACGACGAAGGGTAATGCGGCTGGCATCGCTAGCGCGAGACCACCACGACGCCAGCAGGGGGTGCCTGCCCCGTTTGTGTATAGCGATGATATTCCCTGGGGCTGGCTTGAGCATCGCACCGGGCGTTTCCAGGGGCAGAAGTTGGCCTTGAAACGCGCCGTTATCAGCATCGGACGCGAGGAAGACAACGAAATCTGGCTGGATGATGAAACCTCTTCCCGTTATCACGCGGAAATCGCGTGGCAGGATGGGCGGAGCTACGTGACCGATTGCGAGAGTTTGAATGGCATTATTTTGAATGGGCGGCGTATACGCGGCTCTCTCCCCATCAATAGCGG
>DAHVFL010000251.1 GCA_027316975.1 Chloroflexota bacterium
CGCAGCATTCGCCCTGAGACAAAACGTTGGCTGAGCTGCGAATATCCAAATCCTGCGCGGTGACGGACGATTTCATGGGTCACGCTGCGCGAGATGCCATACAGCAGAAAACTGAAACTGGCGTGTTCAAAGACGGAGCCATGCCCTGAGGACTTGAGATTGTCGAAATAGCGGTCGGCCCGGGCATTGAAGGTGCGTTTGGGGCCAAAACTCATATAACAAACCTGTCCGGCAATTTTGCTGAGTTGCGCCCCGTCTGGCAAGGGGGTAGGATCGTTCAGATACTCTGGAAAATGTAACGATTCATCGAACCCATCCAGAAAACCTGCCAGTCCATGTAGATTGACGGTTGGTCGCGCAAGCAGAACAACCCCAGGACGGGTGAGATATGCTGACCCACCTGGAGAGAGATAAGCCGGGGCATGTAGCGCTGCAAATTTCGAACTATTGTCTCCATGCAGTTCTTGAAATAGCTTTTCAGGCGTGATTGTAGACATATGCGCCTCCTGACTACTAGCTGGTTTACTGGAGACTAGTCTAGCAGATTGGAAGCCATTTGGCTACGGGCAACCTGATTTTCAGCGCAACCCTCACCCCTAATTATCCCTTGTCGTCCTACGAGCCTGCTTGAAAGCGTTGAGATCGGCACGGCTAATGCGGTAAACGTGTTTACCGCGACGCCCGATGTCGATAGCTGGCAACTCGCCCGCTTGTATCCAGCTATATACGAGATTCTTGTGGACCTGTAGCTCTTCGGCAACCTGCTCAACGGTTAGCTCTTTTGACTCGCTTGACATACACGCTCTTCCTCATCATGAATTTCCTCGGCAGGAGGGACAGCGTGATTATAAGCTGTGACAGACAAAAAGTCAACGTATGAAAGACTTGACAAAAGTGGTTTGGTTAAATTAAAATTAGTATGAATAACTTAGACATATCCAAAGTGATTTAGAAGTTACGTAGCGTGAAAATTGTATAGAGAAAAAGCCTACGCGTGTCAGGCGTGGGCTTGTAGAGACTAGCAAGTTTAGCACTGTCTAGACTCTCTGTGCATCATAGCCAGCGGAGCGCTAGCCGTCAAGCAGAAAAAGAAAGGGAGCTATTATTATGGTAGAACGAGAGCTGATAGGCAACAACGCCCTTGAGTCCGATGGCGATTTCGCCGATGGCTACACGAATGGCACCCTCTACTACTACGACACCAACTGCCAGTTACCACGTCCCTTTACGAGCAAAGCCATCTATGCGTTCATGATGGAGAACCTCTCTAGCCTACTGGCAAGCGCCGAATGGAACGCCGGATTTGTGTTCGGCTGGATTACCGCGTTTTGCGAGAACAACCCGGCGTTCTTTTTCACCAGCATTCTTCTCCCTGATTCAGTCACCGTGACTGAGCCGCTACCCACGATTAGCCTGCAGGAAGCGTAACGTTGCGTTGAGGCGGACAACATGACGCTTGCCCGCCATTCTCTTCTTCGAGAGATGAGTATGTTTAAACATGTTGGCCTGTTCTGCGGTTGTGAGGGCAAATATTGTAATCAATGTGGCCAGATGAAGTGTCATCGAGCATTTCATAGGGATAAAGCTGGCTCTTTCGGGCTACGTTGGCGGTGTAAGGACTGCCAACAAGCCTATTTTAAGGAGAAAACTGATCAAATAAATGAACGCCGCAAGGAATATAAGGCTGAACATAGAGAGCACTTTAACGAGTATGATAGAGAATATCTCCGTAAAAATCCCGAGCCGAAACGAGCTAGAGACCGGAAGTATCGGCAGGAGCATCGAGAAGAGATCAAAATCAAAAAAAGCATTTCTAATAAAAGGCGTAGGAGTACCGAGGAGTATAAAAAACGTAGCGCTGAATACAATCATCAATACAGACAGCTCCATCCAGAGCAGAATGCTCAAAACTTCAATAACCGCCGAGCACGTATTCTGCAAGCAGGTGGTTCATTTACCTCAAAGGAGTGGCAAAATCTTTGTGCCTACTATAATCACATGTGCCTGTGCTGTGGCAGACGTGAGCCGGAGATAAAGCTGACCGCCGATCATGTCATCCCGTTGTCTAAAGGGGGAACGAACTTTATTGATAATATACAGCCGCTTTGCCAGAGCTGTAACTCAAGCAAGTATAGATCACTCATTGATTACCGGGTAAATTGGAGCGAAAAGAGTCAGGGATAGATGCGAGGATGCATAGGGTGTTACGTGCATTTAGCCCCTATACATCCTCTTTGATACGCTATGACTCTATACCGATACGCTATGACTCTACACCCGGCTTGAGCAGCATATCAAGTGTTGCACGGCGAATGCGGTATGCCTGTCTTTGACCACGGTGAGGAAGCGTAATAGCCTCCAGTACGCCGTTCTTGATCCAGCGTCTCACCGTGGTATCATCCACCCGTAACTGTTGGGCAACTTCGCGGACTGTTAGTAGATCCGCTTCTTCATGCGCCACAGTGGCCTCTTTCTGTTTTTACGCTACAAAAACGAGCAGCCCTTTAAGAAACATGGGACTGCACATATCATCTATTTGACTATAACGACGAACAATCAGCTTTTTCGTAACGCTATACGGTAAAGCCGCTCGTAGTGCTAATGCATGTAGCGCATGTGTAATTTACGTGAAGCATCTATATGGAAAAGTGCGATAATGTAGCGAACAGCCTGCTTAGCCGCCAATCATCGACATACTGCGATTGGCGCGTTTGAAACGTTTGTCTCCGATATGGTGCTTCAGTTCTTTGTTCCAGACAGCCTGCCGTATCGTTTGCGCGATCGCTTCATCGTTTGCATCGGAGCGCAGCACTGCGCGCAGGTCAGTTTCTTCTGTGGCGAAGAGGCAGGTGCGAAGTTGCCCGTCGGCGGTCAGGCGGATGCGGTCGCAGGTGGCGCAGAAAGGTTCGCTGACGGGGTTGATGAAGCCAACCTCACCGATGCCATCGCTGAAGGTGTAACGACGCGCCGTTTCGGATGGGTCGCCTGTGGTGATGGGAACAAGGGGGCCGTATTCCGCTTCGATGATGGCTTTGAGTTCCGCGCCGGTCAGGATGTCTTCCTTGCGCCATATCTGGTCGGCATCGAGCGGCATGAATTCGATCCAGCGCATGACATAGGCTTTGCGTCGCGCCAGGCGCACAAATTCCAGCGCCTCTTCTTCACTATAGCCTTTAATGGCGACGGCATTTACTTTGATGGGATGGATGGATGGGTGCTTTTCAAGCTCCTCCAACCCTTCCAGCACGCGCTGTAACTGATCCCGGCGTGTCAACTGCGAGAATTTCTCGCGCACCAGCGAGTCCAGGCTGACGTTGATGCGAGTCAGCCCGGCTTCGGCAAGCGGCCCTGCCTGTTGTTTCAGAAGAATGCCATTGGTGGTCAGACTGAGACTGCGCAGCCCATCGATCTTGCGCAACATGCGCACCAGGTCGGGAACATCGCGGCGCACCAGTGGCTCGCCGCCTGTCAGGCGAATTTGCTCGATGCCAATAGCTACAGCCACGCGCGAGATACGTTCGATTTCCTCGTAAGAGAGGATTTCCGCCTTCTTGAGCCAGGGTAAACCTTCGGCTGGCATACAATAGGTGCAGCGGAAGTTGCATTTGTCGGTAATCGAAATGCGCATACTTTTAATGCGGCGTCCATAGCTATCAATGAGCAGTTCCATGAGTCACACTCCAGTACGGTACATTCCAGTGTATCAACGCTTCATACTTTACTATATCATATTCTGTGAGCCATCTACTAACGCTTTCGCCATCTCTTTCTCGCGCAGGCCGTTAGCGTACTCTAATTCGATGTGCCAGTGGCTGCTGGCGCGGCGTAAGGTGTGCAACGTCAATTCAAGCTGAGGAAGGCTCAAAGAGTGATAGTATGCTTTCCCATCCACCACGTTTTTGGCCCCGGCTTTCAGGTGATGCGTATGCATCTGGCAATAGTGGATGTAATGATCGACCAGTTCCAGGCGTTCCGCGGGGTGCAAAAAATCAAAAAAGCACACCTTGAGCCAGAAGAATTTGGAGTATTCACCGGGATGAGCGGTCATATCCATCATTAACTGGTGAAAATGCCTGCGCCCTTCTTCTGAAATGGAATACGCTCGCGCCTGCCGGTCGTGTTGCGGAGCATTCTCCTTTATATCGGAGGATGTGATTAATCCCTCTTGCTCTAAGGCCTTCAATTTGGGGTAGAGCGAGCCGTGACTCACTTTCGTCTCTGGCCCGATCATATCGTTCATGATTTTCGCGATCAAATAGCCATGCATGGTATCACGCATGAGCAGCGCCAGTATGAGTAGTTCGTACAAGTCACCCTCTTTTCTCTGAACATGCCGCCGCAGTCATCAAGGATAAGGAATAAGACGTGGACATGTCTTATTGACAGGTCTAACAGAGATGTCATATAAGCATATGCAGTAGATAGAGTATGATTGATGAAGTGAAAATTGTCAATAAGAAAAAGTGTAGTTGAGATGTTGCTTATCAAAGATATCTCCCAACTACACGAAAAAATTTGCGTGGGGTCTGAGGAGATTAGTAGCTAACGAGGGAAAAGCCATTTTTAATGGTGATAGGGTGATTCTTCTTGAGCGATTTCCAGGCAGTTTTGCTCATGCGTGCCTGGTTGCGCAATTCAACAAGCAGAGCTTCTTCAAAATGTTCGGAAGCAATGATTACTGCTTTGCGCAATTCTTCGCGCTGCGAATTAATGAATGCTTCGATTTCTGAGAGCCTGCCTGCATTATAATTCAACCCACGAATAGCCTGTCGTGCCAGGTTAGCCCATTCCATATACGGAGCCCGTAGCGTTGCGAATTTGTAGGAGATGAATGATGCAAGTTCTTCGTAGTCAGGAATCGATGAATTGTTCGACATTGATGTTTCCTCCCATTCGACGTAGTAACTTTTGTGAGTGTCTCAAACTGCGTGAGAACCTGGTTACAGGTGGGCGATACCGCAAGTATAACATACAGCATCGCACCTTGTCAATTTTTTATAAATATCACTTCAAAATATTGTACTACAAATAGCGTTGACATATATTTATACGAGATATTACATTGAAGTACACAATGGTATTCGAAGCATCACAATGTGGCTAAAAGAAACCTGGTAACAAAAGTTACCAGGTTCCCAATGAAAGGAGGCACGGATGGGTTTAAGCGTCGTAGTACAGAGCGAACTCAAGGGGTGTAGGCCGCAGGCGCACCTCGTCGGATTGGGCGCGTTTCAATTCAACGAAATGTTCGAGCAAGTCTGTTGTGAAGACGCCGCCTTCCAACAGGAAGGAGTGGTCGTCTTCGAGAGCGTCCAATGCGGCGTCCAGCGAGGATGGCACTGAGCGAATTTCTCTTAACTCTTCTTTTGACATATGGAACAGATCTTTGTCCACCGGGCCAAAGCCATGTTCGCTCGGCTCGATGCCCCTGCGAATACCATCCAGACCAGCCATGAGCAGGGCGGCGAAGGCCAGGTAGGGGTTTGCCGTCGGGTCGGGCGAGCGGAACTCAATGCGTTTGGCGGGGGGGCAATCGGTCAGGGGTATGCGCACGGCAGCGCTGCGGTTGCCCTTTGAGAAGACCAGGTTCACCGGCGCTTCGTAACCGGGTACCAGTCGCTTGTAACTATTGGTGGTGGAGGCCACAATGCCCAACAGGGCCGGGGCGTGTGTCAGCAGCCCGCCGATATAGAAGCGTGCCATTTGTGAGATACCGGCGTAACCCTCTCCGTCATAAAAGAGGGGCCTCTCGTCTTTCCACAGACTTTGATGGACGTGCATACCAGAACCGTTATCGCCAAACACCGGCTTGGGCATGAATGTGGCCGTTTTGCCGTTCCTGCGCGCCACGTTCTTCACGATGTATTTGTAAAGCAGCATGTTGTCCGCGGTTTTCAGCAGTGTGTTGAAGCGGATATCGATTTCAGCCTGTCCAGGTCCGCCAACTTCGTGATGCTGGGCTTCGACCGGCACGCCTTTTTCTTCGAGCAGCAGCACCATTTCGGTGCGCAAATCCTGTAGCGTATCATTGGGAGCGACAGGGAAGTAGCCCTCTTTAGGTCTCATACGATGGCCGAGGTTGCTTGTGCCATTGCGCGAGCTGTTCCAATGCGCTTCGTCGGAGTCAATTTCGGCATACTGGATGTTGGCGGTTGAATTGTAGCGCACGTTGTCAAAAATGAAAAACTCGGCCTCCGGGCCGAAGTAGCTGGTATCCGCGATACCGCTTGAGCGCAGGTGGGCTTCTGCTTTTTGCGCCACGTAGCGAGGGTCGCGGCTATAGGATTTCTTGGTGCCGCCGGGGCCTGGATGAGCGATGTTACACACAAGGCTCAAGGTTGGAGCTGCCGTGAAGGGGTCCATAATGGCGGTGTCGGGATCAGGGATAATGAGCATATCGCTTTCATTGATCGTCTGAAATCCGCGCACGCTGGAGCCGTCGAATGCTTTCCCTTCTACAAACGTCTCAATATCAAGCTCGTGCAGTGGCACGCTGAAGTGTTGCCATGTTCCGGGAACGTCAACGAACTTGAAATCCACCATTTTTGCGTCATTCTTTTTGGCAAATCGCAGTACCTCTTCTGGGGTCATTACCTCTCACTCCTTCTCTTGCTATCCCGGCTCCATTGCTGGAATATCAGGGTCCTTCCAAATCGATATATTTATGTACTTTGCACAAAGTTGACCATTTATCAGCCATTATCTGAAATGATCAATCTCTGCTACAATGATAGAATGTTGTGATGCATCATGCTATGGGTAGATTACCAGAAAGTCATGATATGTTATTTGTGCATATTGCACAAATTAAAAATTGGCAAAAAAAGCTTGACAGGACTTTGCCGCTATGGTAGGATATGCCTGTCAAGAAGAACCGCCTGTATGCGCAGGTGAACCGGTGACGATAGCGAAGAGGGTACACCCGTTCCCATCCCGAACACGGAAGTTAAGCTCTTCAGCTCCGATGATACTTTGGGGGTAGCCCCACGGGAAAATAGGAAGTCGCCGTTTCACCCGCCCACACAGGCGGTTT
>DAHVFL010000252.1 GCA_027316975.1 Chloroflexota bacterium
GAAGCTGTACGTCCCGCCATTCGCTGTGATCGGGTTGTTGCTGCCGGAGTCGAACGATGTGCCATCGTCGCTGGTGACGGTATGTGGCGCGCTGGTGTTATTGGTCCAGGTGACGGTTGTTCCCACGGTGATGGTGATGGTAGCCGGGTTGAAGCCGAAACTGCCGGTTGATGAATCCATGGCAATCGCTTTTGTGGTGCCTGACGGTGTAGCCGTAGTACCAGTTGTAGCCGTAGTGCCGGTCGTAGGTGTATTGCCAGCCTGGGTGGGAGTTGGCGTGGAGCCGCCGCTTGTAGATCCACCGCAGGCCGCCAGCACGATCATCGCCGCGAAGGCCAGCAGAACGAACCATGCGCGTCCGCCGCGCAGTTTAGATTGTGTAGTCGTGTGTGTGTTCAAATGCATTTTTCCCTCTTTTGTATGTATGGTGAAACTGCGAATGAGCAGGAGATACGCCTTCTATACGCTGCGCTTACTGGTTGATGGCAGGCGGATTGAGCGCGAACCTGTCAATCGGGTTATTACTTACTGGGAAATACGCAACGGGGTTACTGTTGCTCATGTCCCCTCTGATTGCCAGTATAGAACACAGGGCATGATGGCGTATGCACAAGATTACCCATTGTGCGCTCTTGTAATCCATAAGCTGAGAACGTACAATTTGGCATAGATGAACTGTCGCGCCATGCCAGAAAGGACGGCTCCCTGCGATGGACTTTGAACTCCCGGAAGAACACCAGCTTGCGTATGAAAGCGCCTACGCCTTTGCGCAGGATGAGATTAAGCCCCATAGCGTGGAAATCGAGCGTACCGACGAGTTTCCACCCTGGATTTGGAAACGCCTCGCTGAGCAGGGCTACACAGGTATCGCGGTGCCGGAGGAGTATGGCGGCAGCGGCGGCGATTTCTTGATGGCTGCCCTGGTGGCGCGTGCCATCGGTAGAGCCAACAGTGGTATATCCATGTCGTTTGGAGCGCATTTGAATTTGTGCGCGCACAATATCTTGCGCAACGGCACCGAGCAGCAAAAGCGTACATACCTGCCCGGCCTGACCAGCGCGGAATTGATCGGCGGGCTGGGTCTCACAGAGCCGAACGCCGGTTCCGACGCCATGGGCATTCAGACTGCCGCGCGCGAGGTCGCCGGTGGCTATGTGCTCAACGGCACCAAGGTCTTCATTACCAACGGGCCAATCGCGAACGTGCTGATCATCTACGCCAGGACAAACCTGGCAGCAGGCAGTCGCGGCATTACCGCCTTTATCTTTGAAACAAGCACGCCCGGCTATTCCGTGGCGCGCAAGCTGGAGAAGCTGGGTATGCACGGCTCGCCCACCGGCGAACTGGTCTTCGAGGATGCCTTCGTGCCCTGTGAAAACGTGCTTGGGAAGGTGAACGAGGGGTTCAAAGTCGTTATGAGCGGGCTGGACCTGGAACGCGCCTTCTTTGCCGTGAGCATGGTGGGTGGCATAGAGGCCGCGCTGGAAGTCTCCCTGAAATATGCGAAGGAACGCTACCAGTTTGGGCAGCCTATCGCCAATTTCCAGCTCATCCAGGCCAAACTTGCCGATATGTACACCGACCTGGAAGCGGCCAGATTGATGGCGCATCGCTGCATGTGGCTGGCGCAACAGGGCAAACGTGTCAGTAAGGAAGCAGCGTCGGCGCTGCTCTTCACGGCGCGCGCGGCTATGCGAGCTGCCGACGAAGCCCTGCAAATTCATGGCGGCTGGGGCTACCTCACCGATTTCGAGGTTGAGAAGATGTGGCGCAACGCCAAACTGGGCGAGATTGGCGCTGGCACCAATGAGATTCGCCAGTTGCTGATTGCTCGAGAACTGCTGGGGATGAGGTAGGCCGCTCATGAAATCTGTGCGTATTGCCGGGGGACTCGGCTTTTACGGCGACTCCTGGCGACCCATTCGGGCGAGCATCGAGCGGGGCAACGTCCACTATGTGGCATCAGACCACCTGGCGGAACTGACACTGGCGATCCTCCAGAAGGATCGCCAGCGCGACCCCAACCTTGGCTACACGCGCGATTTCGCTCCCATGCTGCTCGATCTGCTTCCTATAGCCATCCCACGCGGCGTGAAATTCATTCTTAACGCGGGTGGTTTGAACCCGCTGGCGGCGCGTGAGGTCTTGTTGAACGCGCTGAAAAAGTCTGGCATCAAACTCAAAGTGGGGGTTGTGCTGGGCGATGCGGTGCTGGAACGCTTTGACGAGTTGCAGGCGGCGGGCGTCTCGCTGGCCCACATGGACACGGGCGAGCAGATCGCGGCGGTGCGCGAGCGCATGGTTTTCGCCAGCGCCTACCTGGGAGCGCGTCCCCTTGTCGAGGCGCTGGATGCTGGAGCCGGTATCGTGCTGACGGGGCGCGTGGCCGATGCCGCGCTCTTTCTCGCGCCCATCGTGCATGAACTGGGCTGGCGCTGGGACGACTGGGATAAACTGGCCCAGGGTATCGTGGTCGGCCACCTGCTGGAGTGCAGCGGGCAGGCGACCGGCGGGAACTTCGGCGGCGACTGGCGTTCTATGCCCGATCTAGCGCATATTGGTTATCCCATTGCCGAGGTGTGGGAAAACGGCGAGGCCGTCATCAGCAAGGCTCCGAACACCGGCGGTCGAGTGAACTTCGATACCTTGCGCGAGCAGTTGTTGTACGAAGTGCATGACCCCGCGCACTACATGACGCCCGACGTGGATGTTGATATGACCACGCTGCATATGGAAGAGATCGGGCCGGATGTTGTGCGTGTCAGCGGCGCGACTGGACGACCCGCGCCCGCAACGCTCAAGATCGTAGCAGGCTACGAAGATGGCGTGATGGGGCAGGCCATGATCGGCTATGCCTGGCCCGATGCGCTGGCGAAGGCGCAGGCCGCCGCCGGAATCATCCAGCAGCAAATGATCGAGGTTGGCCTGAAAGCTGATGAGACCGTCATCGAATATCTCGGTTATAACTCCATTCACGGCCCCCTGGCCGATTCTACTTACGCTGGCGAACTGAACGAAGTATATTTGCGTATCGCGGTACGCTGCGCCGACAAACGCGAGGCGGCGAAGCTTGGCCGTCTCTTCCCGCCGCTCGCTCTCAGTGGCCCCCCCTTTATCGGAGGCGCGGGTGGCATGATCGAACCACGCGGCCTGCTCGGCATCTGGCCCACGCTGGCGCGGCGCGACATCATCGAAGAATACGTGCGCGTAAGCGTCGAGGAGTCTTGAGCATGAAGAAACGCCTGGTCGAACTGGCGCACGCCCGTTCAGGCGACAAGGGCGACAAGGCCGACATTAGCCTGTTTGCCTTTGATCGCGCCACCTATGACTTGTTCGCGCGCGAAGTGACCGCCGCTCGTGTCAAAGAGCACTTCAAGGGCATTATCACCGGCGAGGTCGAACGCTACGAAGTCCCCAACGTGCTGGCCCTCAAATTCGTGCTGCACGGCGCGTTGAACGGCGGCGCGTCACGCTCCCTGCGCAGCGATGGGCTGGGGAAATCGCTCTCCTCGGCGTTGTTGAGGATGGAGATCGAGGTGCCATGATGTACTGCTGGTATGTTTGAGGGGTAGAATGAGCCATCTGGTAAGGAGAGAGCCATGACCGAGGCTTCCTATAATGATATCGCGGAATGGTATGACCGCTTTCTACAAGAGAGACCGGTGTACTCTGAGGTGATTTTACCGAATGTGCTAGAGTTGGTAGGGACGTTTCAGGGGGAGCATATTTGTGACCTGGCATGTGGACAGGGTTGGGTTGCACGCGAACTGGCGCGGCGTGGGGCGCAGGTGACAGGTATTGACCTGGCACCCCAACTGCTGGCCTTAGCACGACGCTATGAAGAGCGGGAACCTCTGGGTATTCTCTATCTTCAAGGAGACGCTCAAGTTGCTGAACCATTGAGCGACAACAGTTTTACTGGCTGTGTCTGTGTCATGGCTCTGATAAATATTCCTGATCTCCAGGCAGTCTTTCAGAATGTACGACGCATTCTCAAGCCGGGAGGCTGGTTCGTCTTTGCCATTACTCACCCCTGTTTCGAGACGCCTCATGCTCAGTGGACAACCCTTCCTCATCCTGAGCATACAATAGCCAGGGTCGTCACCGGGTATTTCGACGAACGACGCTGGTTCTCATCTAACCCCAACGGATTGCGCGGTCGCGTCGGAGACTATCATCGCACGCTCAGTACCTATCTCAATACGCTCAGCGGAGCTGGATTTGCTCTTGAGCGCGCGATAGAACCACCTCCATCCGCCAGGCAAGCTGAACTGGTGCCAGGCAATCAGGAAATTCCTACGCTCCTGCTGATCCGCGCTCGAGCTATTTAGCCCGAAGAAGATTTTTGGACTTGTAAGATATGTGGCAGATGATATGTAAAGCGGTCTATTTGTGAACTATTTCATAGACTGTTATGGTACAATACAGGTGCGAGCGTTGGAGTCAGATTTACGAGTGTAGATAAGGAGTTGTTGTCTATGCCTCTTGATGAACTATTACAAACGAAGCGCGAAGACATTTTCAAGACAGCACGTAAATACGGTGCATCCAATGTACGTGTTTTTGGCTCCGTTGCGCGTGGCGAAGCTGACGAGAAGAGCGATATTGATTTGCTGGTAGATTTGGAAAAGGGGCGGAGCCTTTTAGATCTGGCTGGCTTATTAGTCGATTTGGAGGAACTACTTGGCTGCAAGGTAGACGTTGTACCTGAAGATAGTTTGCGACAGCGTATTCGAGATAGAGTCCTCAAAGAGGCGGTCGCGTTATGAGAGACCCATATGAACGGTTGCGCGATGTGCAAGAAGCTATAGCGCATATATTGAAATACACCGGTCAAGGTCGTGAAATATTCTATCAAGATGAGCTAGTGCAAACGTGGGTTATTCGCCATCTTGAGATTATTGGTGAAGCTATACGCGCTGTTCCCCAAGACTTCAGAGATCTTCATCCTGAAATACCGTGGAAACAAATAAATGCTTTGCGTAACATCCTTGTTCATCTCTACTTTGACATTAAACTAGATCGTGTTTGGGCCGTCGTTGAAAATGATATTCCTCCATTAAAAGCAAGTGTTGATGCGATTCTAGTTGAGCAGGAGAAAAATTCCAATGAGACCACGACTTGAAGAAATTTTCAAAACTTCACTTCCACAACGCGACAAGTTTTTATCCCGATTGCCTGGCATCTTTAGCGAAGAAGTAGTACATCATTGGTGCCAATGTTCACAATCAACATACGAAAATCTGGGACGCCCAACTTTACGACCTTTAGACAAGAATAAAAGGTATACCCTGGATTTTACTCTACGAAAACGTACTTCGAGTGAAAGATTTGTCGCAGAAATGAAATGTTGGCCGGAGTATGAAAATTACTACTATCTACGGATAACAAGTTCAAATCTACGCCTGCACCGACAGTGACTGCCGCGCCAACCACTCCTAGAGTACTGGCATGAGAGATGGGTACGTTTTAAGAATCTTTTGTACTTGATCCTGATCTCCAACGACAAAAAGTCTCTTCAGTTTCTGAAATCGAACCTCAAAAAGATGAATGAGTGATGCATTATTATCATCCCGATGAAATGATGAGCCTGTTTGTCTTATGCTCATAAAGTCAGTCCCCCTCTGAAAAACCTTTATGCTTCTACATTACCATAGATGTATCGTGGACTCAAGCATTTTGCTCCGGTGTTTCACTATAGGTCCTCAAGGTGACTTGAGCTGGGTCCGCTGGACGACTTCGAGCGAGAGATTCTTCGCTTCGCTCAGAATGACACATCCCTGGTTGTCATTCTGAGCGAAGCGAAGAATCTCTCGTCACTTATGGAGAATCACCAGTCTTCCTGGACAAAAGCGCGTTAGATGCCTATTACATATCTTGCCTTGATAACTAATGTTTACATATTGTACAGTAGCGGTACAGGTTTTAGCGATATAGGAAGGGACAGCAACCCTATGACCAGCAATGACGAGCGATTAGCCGCGGAGATTGAGCGCATCAAAAGAGGGGGCGCGGAAAAATATCAGGCGCGCAACCGCGAGCAGAAGAAGCTGTTCGCGCGCGACCGCCTCAAACTCCTGCTCGATGATGGCAAAATCGAGTTTGAGGATGGTATGTTCGCGGAAAATCAGAACCCGGAGCTACCTGCCGATGCCGTCATTACTGGAGTCGGGCGCATTTATGGCCGCCCGGTAGCCTTTAGCGCGTCTGATTCGACCGTCAAAGCTGGCGCCGCCGGTGAGAAGTCGGTGCAAAAGAACCTGCGTATTCAGGAAATGGCGATGCAGATGCGCATTCCCATGTTCTACCTGATCGACTCGGCGGGCGCGCGTATCACCGACCAGGTGCGTCTCTTTCCGGGGCGCAACCAGGGCGGGCGTACCTTCTACAACCAGATCAAGATGTCGGGCGTGGTGCCGCAAATCTCCATCATGTTCGGTCCATCACCGGCGGGAGCGGCCTATACCCCTTCTTTCGCCGATATCGCAATTATGGTAGAAGGCAATGCCAGCGCCTATCTCGGTTCGCCGCGTATGGCTGAAATGGTCACACGCGAGAAGGTTACGCTCGAAGAGATGGGCGGCGCGCGTATGCACTGCACGGTGTCGGGCCTGGGCGACTTCCTGGTCGCCAGTGAAGAAGACGCCATTTCGATCGCCAGGGAATATTTCCGCTATATGCCCCAGAACTACCTGAGCAAGCCAGACGACGCCGAACCCGCGCCGCCTGCCAGCAACCGCCCATTGAAAGAGATCGTGCCGGAAGCGCAGAACAGGGCATTTAACATGTACGATTTTCTCAACTCGCTGGTAGACGGGGGCAGCTTTCTGGAAGTCAAAAAACTTTTTGCGCCCGAACTCATCACCGGCTTTGCCCGTCTCAATGGACGCGCCGTTGGCATCGTCGCCAATCAACCGCGTGTCAAGGGCGGCGTGCTCTTCGTCGATTCGTCCGATAAGGGGACGCGCTTCGTCAATACCTGCAACGCCTTCAATAGACCACTGCTTTTCCTGG
>DAHVFL010000253.1 GCA_027316975.1 Chloroflexota bacterium
TGTAGCGTTTCGAGAAGTCGTCGCGCTCCAACATCTGCGCCACCGTCTTATAACTCAACAATTTCAGCGCGTCGCCCAGCGTAAAGCCATCGTACCATTCGCTCTGCCAGCGCACCTCGGTGGCCTGCGGGTCTACAATTCTGAAGAACTGCTCCAGGTAGGTCGCCGCATTGGCTTTCACCTGCTCCCCGCTCAATGGCTTGCGCGCATTTTCGCGCCCGCTTGGATCGCCCAGCCGCGCCGTCCAGTCTCCTATCACCACGACGGCCTTGTGCCCCATCTGCTGAAACTGGCGCAGTTTGCGAAAGACAACAGCGTGGCCGATGGTCAGATCATAATGGCTCGGATCGACGCCCAGTTTGACAAGCAGTGACTGCCCCTTGTTGCCCTCCAGCAACAGGCGGCGCAGGTCCGTTTCTTTCTCGACTTGCGCCACGCCCCGGCGCAGTAGACGCTCTATCGCCTCGCTCGTTGCCTGTAGTTGTACCGTCACGACAACATCCTCCCTGTTTGCTTCTGATAATGTTCACCTCTCATGCAGCATTGTAACAGAAGAGAGGGGAGTCGTCGAGTAGCGATAGTATGATAGCAAAACTATCAAGTTTTCTAACAAATTTCTTACACTTTGTATACGTTGCTCTAACAAAACATGGATTATATTACTTCCAGACAAACACACGATGAACTCGTCCAAAGGCAAGAAGAGGAGAGTTCACCGGATACTTCGAAACATTGATGGAAATCTGAAAAGTACGTTTAGGAGGAGAACACAACAATGGCAAACCTGACACGCTACAATCCATTCAACGAAGCCATCTCCCTGCGAGATGCGATGGATCGCCTCTTTGAGGACAGCTTCATTCCGCGCGCGATGAACACCTTCAACGGTCGCGGCGTTGCCGCCAACCTGTTTGAGACGCCAGAGGGCTTTATCCTGCAAGTACCCATGCCAGGCGTCAATCCTGAAGCGGTGGAGATTACCGTGCAGCAAGATACGCTCTCGTTGAAGTGGGAGACCAGAACGACCGTTCCCGAAGGCGCGACGGTTCACTGGAACGGTTTCCAGCAGGGCCAGTTCCAGCAGACATTCACCCTGCCCGCCGCCATCAATTCCGAGCGCGTCGAAGCCAGCTATGCCGACGGCATCCTGACCCTGAACCTGCCCAAAGCCGAGCATGTGAAGGCCCGCACGGTGAAGGTTGTGGCGAAGAAGTAACCCGTTAACTTCTCTTAAAGAGAAGGCCGAGTAGCAGTAATGTTACTCGGCCTTTCGTAATTCGCTTTCTATATAACCCGGACCATCTTTAAATTCTTTGATATACTTACAACCGTAAGCAGCTAGCTCTGTTTTGATGCGCTGATAGCCAAAAGCTTCTGCGTCTCTACTTAGAAAGAGTTTAGTTTCATCCTGCGGTCTGCGCCTGAGATCGGAAATGATGGTGCCATAGATAATACCGTCCTCAGTACTTAATTCACCTTTGTAAATCAGAGCATGGCCAAAACTTAAAATATCTAACTCAAGTAATCTACCTACCTTTAGTAGCCGCTCAAGTACCGAGTGCAGACGATCTGGTTCATCTCTAATAGTATTTTGCAATAGGCGCAGAACCGGTTCTAAACTGGTTACGAACTGCTGATATGGTGCTGATCTCCCAATATCCTGTAAAGCAGGGATCAGCGATTTATGGAGTTCTTCTCTCTTTCTAATCTGACGAGTAACTTTAGAAAGAGACTCACTTATTGAAAAGCCAGGTAAGGCAAACTCTATCTTGCCGTGTTCTGCGAGTTTAAGAATCCCATTAGCCGCTTGATGCTGCTCCTGCTCAAAGGCTAATTCCAGAATAAAATTCGTCTCTACATAAACAATCATACTTCTGCCTCAAATAGCGCATATGCCCCTTCTATTGCTTCATTAAAACCCGACAATCCAAGTGTCTTTTCGGGTTCTTCACTACCACTGTATTCCTTGATGGTGAGATGATTTAGCCATCGGAGTGCAAGAATTTCGAATTCCGCCTCGTATAACCTCTCGCCAGGTTTTCTATCTGAGTAGCGGGCTACTACATTGTCCATCGGGAAGGTGTACATGGGAGGGGTGTCAAGATTTTCATATTTTGAATCTTTCCACAAGAATCCGATATCTTGCGAAAGTAGCATGAAAAAAGGTACTTGAACAGGTACACCGTAATCCACTAAATTGCGACGTATTTGTATAGCTTCATCACGAGACAGGTCTCGTAAGTTCTTTATTTCCACAACAGCTATAGTATCGCCGTCAGGACTCTGTATAAGGATGTCCACAATGCGCCGTGAAGTAGTCATATGTCTTTTCCTTCTAACGAGAGCTATCAACACCTGTTCTCTCATCTCCCCTATTATACCTTACTTTGAGGCTAAATACACTCATTAAAAGATATCCTCTACGCCGCCACTTGTCCGCTACCGGCGCCAACCCTGGCCGCTACGCATACCGCCAGTTGACCATGCTCAACATCGACTTCAACGGTGTCTCCCGGCTGGAAAGCGCGGCGCAGCAGGAATTCGGCCAGCAGATCATCGAGCATCCGTTGCACGGTGCGACGCAGGGGACGAGCGCCGTAGAGCGGGTCGTAACCATGTTCGACCAGCAGCGCGCGGGCCGCGTCGCTGACGTGCAGCGTGATGGATTGTTCTGCGATGCGCTGGCAGGTTTTCTCGATCAACAGGTTCACAATGTCGCGCAGGTGTTCCGGCTCCAGCGTGTGGAAGATGATTACTTCATCGAAACGATTGAGCAGTTCCGGGCGAAATAGCTCTTTCAGGGCTGGCAGTACCTGCGCCTGCATTTGACTGGCGGCGCTGGCCTGTCGCTCTTGTTCGTTTCTGCGAGCGGGAACAAAGGACATTTCGCTGGCTTTCAGGTGCGTGGCGCCAGCGTTGGATGTGATAATAATAATGGTGTTTTTGAAACTAACGCTGCGGCCCTGCGCATCGGTCAGACAGCCATCATCAAGGATTTGCAGCAAGAGATCATAGACGTTGGGATGCGCCTTCTCAATTTCATCAAAGAGGACGACACTGTATGGACGGCGACGCACGGCCTCGGTGAGCTGACCGGCCTGGTCAAAGCCAACATATCCCGGCGGGGAACCGGTCAGGCGCGAAGCATGGTGGCTCTCCATGAACTCGGACATATCCAGCTTCAACAGAGCTTCTTCATCGCCGAAGAGCGTTTCCGCTAACGCGCGCGCCACCTCAGTCTTGCCAACTCCCGTCGGGCCAACAAACAGGAACGAACCGATGGGGCGGTGGCTATCCCGCAGGTCGGTGCGGGCGCGGCGCACGGCGCGAGCAACCGCCTGCACCGCTTCGTGCTGCCCTATGACGCGCCTGTGCAGTTCTTCTTCCAGTTTGAGCAGCCGTTGCGCCTCTGCTACCACAATGCGCGACGCCGGTATGCCTGTGCGAGCGGAGACAACCTCGGCTATTACGTTTTGATCAACCAGCGGGCGTTCCTGTTCGCGCTGCGCCTGCCAGGCGTTTTCGGCCTCGCCTAATACCCGGCTCAATTGCTTTTCTGCGTGGCGCTGTTGCAAAGCCAGGGCAAAATCCCGGCGATGGATAGCAGCATCTTTGTCGCGCTGTAACGAAACAAGCTCCTCACGCAGTTTACGCACCTCATCGGGAGCCATTGAGCGAAAGGAGCGTACCCGCGCCGCCGCCTCGTCGATTAGGTCCAGCGCGTTATCGGGTTGGTAACGGTCTTGAATATAGCGAGTGGACATCTGCACCGCGGCGACCAGCGCGTCATCGGTAATTGTCACTTGATGGTATTCCGCGTAGTGGGGGCGCAAACCGCGCAGCACTTCCATCGTCTGCTCAGGCGTCGTCTCATTGACCATCACAGGCTGAAAGCGGCGTTCAAGAGCAGCATCTGTCTCAATGGTCTTGTGATAGTCGTCAAGCGTGGTGGCCCCGATGCATTGAAATTCCCCACGCGCCAGCATGGGCTTAATAAGGCTGGCGGCATCAATAGAACCTTCGGCAACACCTGAACCAACCAGCGCGTGTAGTTCATCAATCACAATGATTATGCCCGAAGAGTTCAAGACTTCTTTCATGATGAGCTTCAAACGCTCCTCGAAGTCTCCGCGGAAGCGCGTGCCGACGGTCAACAAACCAACATCTAACGACACCACGCGGCGCTGCTGTAAGTTTTCCGGCACGCGCCCCTGGGTGATACGTACAGCCAGCCCTTCAGCAATAGCTGTTTTGCCTACACCCGCCGGTCCAATTAATACCGGGTTGTTCTTCGAGCGGCGCGAGAGTACCTGCATGACGCGCTCTAGTTCGGCTTCGCGCCCGATCATAGGATCAACCATACCAGCCAGCGCAGCCGTTGTCAGGTCGCGGCTAACCGAGTTCAGTACAGGGGTTTCGTTGTAGCGTGCCTGGTATTGGGCTGTAAATAGGGCATGTTCGCGCCCCAGACTCAAGAGCGTCTCGATTTCTTTGCGCGCCACTGCCAGCGAAAGGCCGAAACTATCCATCACGCCTGCCGCGATACTATTTTCATCACCCAGCACACCAAGCAGAAGGTGTTCGACACCTATCTCTGCTTGCTCCATGCGCGTTGCTACCTGTTCTGCGCGTTTCAGGGCTTCACGTGCCGGCTGCCCAAATGTTGGCTGGCTGATACTGGCTTTGTTGCCCCGCCCGACCACAAATTCCAGCGCTTCTCGCAAACGTGGCGAACTGGCCCGCTGCCGCTGTAAAACACATTCAATAATGGGGTCGTTCATCTTCAACATGCCCAACAGCAAGTGCTCAGGCCCAATGATTCTATGCCGTAGCTGCAAAGCCTCTTCGCGTGACGCAAGCAACGCCTGGCGCGCTTCCTCAGAATAACGTCCAGAAGATAGGCTCATGATGGAACTCCTCACTAAATTTGCAATTTCATTTCGATTTCCCCACCGGGTGATATGAAAAGCTATCGGGCAAAGTGGAAGGTTTAGTGAGGTCATGTACAGACTAAGAAGAAAATAGGGAACAAAGTCCTTTTGCTACTACCAGGACAGGAACACGTCCCACTAAATGTCATCCTGAGCGCAGCGAAGGATCACTTGAGGGGTACAAAGCAGATCCTTCGCTGCGCTCAGGATGACAGCCGGGCTTCCGTGAACGCCTCTGGGGCTTGTCCATGCCCTTACGCGCATCGCTAATGCAGAACGCTGCTTTCAGGAAGAGCCAGCAGCAAGGCCGCGCCGGCGAGCGGGGCAGTTTCGCCCAGCTTTGCCAGGCGCAATTTCAGTTGTGAGGATAGTAGAAATTGGTTTATTTTCGTTTGCAACGCTGGTAAGAGGGATGGGGTATTAAGGGCGATAGCTCCGCTTACCGCAACCACCTCGATTCGCGTGAGTTGGGCCAGGTTGACCAGCCCGATAGCCAGTTTTTCGGCAAAAGTCTCCCAGAATGCGCTATCCGTTATATGCTCGACGGGTTGCCCGTAGCGCAACTCAAGCTGTCTCCCGCCTGTATACGTTTCCAGGCAGCCTGTCATACCGCACAGGCACGCGCGCGTGTTGCCGTCGAGAATCTGGTGTCCAATCTCAATCGATGAAACGAGGCGCGTGTCCGCCTTGCCCAGTTGTATCGCTGCTCCCGTACCGGTTGAAACCGTCAGGTAGGCGCATCGTTCAACTGTTCGCAACACCCCAAAACGCGCCTCGGCCAGCAACCCGCACACCGGATCATGCGCCATTCGCACCGGAGCAGCGCACAGAGCGGAGAGCTTGCTCACGAACGGCTTATCGATATAGCCGGGCAAGTTTGGCGCAAAGATGACCGTTTGACCGTCCTTCGCCACACGAGCCGCGATGGAGACGCCGATACCCGTCGCGTCTCGAATACCCTGCTCCTGCAATACCTGCCCGATATGTTGAAGCTGCTGCTCATAATCCTGTTGCGTGGGAAATTTTGCCAGCAGCGCGTATACTGGCGCATCAAGAGAGGGAAACAGGCCAATGCGCGTATTGGTGCCACCGATGTCAATGCCGATCATACGAATTCTCACGGAAAATTTCATCTATACAGGATAACTGAACAGTGCTATAGTGAGATTATACGCTATTGTCATGTACACCGCACGGAGAACAAAATGGAGCTACTGCTGAGGTCCAGAAACAGGGGTAAATAAAATTGCCAGGGTCGCTCTGAAATCTCAGAGCGGCCCTGGCAATTCTGCTTATATGCGGGTCGCGCGTGATCGTGTAATAAGATTGTAAACCAACACAATCAAGGCGACCACGAGCAGGATGTGAATGAGGCCGCTGCTAACTTTGAGAACAAACAAGCCTAACAGCCACAGGACGACGAGAATAACCACTATTGTCCAAAGAACGTTTCCTAACATTTTTCCTCCTTTATCTGTTCCTAAACTTCACTATTCAGTGAAATTCATTTTCTTTCCCCCTGTAAGGGAAAAGCTGTACCCGTTTCCTACCCTTAACACGCAGTATCCAGAAAAAAAGTTTTATTACTTGTCATCTCAGCAAAACTGCTGTAAGGTATGGTCAGAATATTTTTTCAACCTCAATATGAAGGAGATACAGATCATGTCTGCTGACATGCAGACAACGACATCCATGGCCTCTGAAAACCACCGGGCGGACCCGGCTGCCATTGTCGTTGATAACTTTACAAAAAGCTATGGTTCGCGGCGAGTCGTTGATCAGTTGAGTTTGACGGTGCAGCGTGGAGAGGTTTTTGCCCTGTTAGGGCCAAACGGCGCGGGCAAAACGACGACTATCGAGACACTTGAGGGGTATCGCAAACCCGACGCGGGCAGCGTGCGCGTGCTGGGCCTCGACCCCATAGGCGAAGCGCAATCGCTCAAAGCGCAAATCGGCGTGATGCTGCAACAGGATGGCCTTTACCCCGGCCTCACTGCGCGCGAAGTCCTGCGTCTCTTTGCAAGCTATTACCGGCAACCGCAACACGTTGACTCGCTTTTAGAGCGCGTTGGCCTGGATGC
>DAHVFL010000254.1 GCA_027316975.1 Chloroflexota bacterium
CTTCGACGAATTGTTGTTCCTTGAGTTGCAGGGTTTGGCCGCGCACATAACGCGCCATCAACGGCCAGGCGGTGAACGCCAGGGCCAATGAAACCAGTATGAGGCGGGCGTTACCGTTTGCCCCGATCAGTGGAATGTTGGAGAATGCTGTATCGGCTGTGGTGCCGAAGATACCGGTCAGGAGGATGGCGAAGAGCAAACCGGGGAAGGCGAACATGATGTCGGTGAAACGCGCCAGCAACTGGTCGATCCAGCCGCCATAGAAGCCGGCCAGTACCCCGATAGTGACACCCAGCACAATATCGACGACTTCTACGATGAGGGCAACCATGATCGAGACGAGCATTCCCTGCATCAAGCGCGCGAGCAGATCGCGTCCAATGCTGTCGGTGCCGAGCCAGTACTGGCTGGAGAACAACTCATCCAGACGGTCTAATTCCTGGTGGAACGGGTTATGGTACAAGCTCGGGCCAATATTTCCGTTGAATGTGCTGCTGTACGTGCCGCCAATACGCTGGTAGATGAGCGGGCCGAAAATGGGAATCAGAATGAAGAGGATAATCACGCCGAGGCTGACCATGGCGCGTTTGTCGCGCCGCACGCGCCGTAGAGATTCCTGCAGAGGCGTTGGCGATTTTCCGGGCTTTTGACCTGGAAGAACGACCAGCCCATCACCGGCCCCCACATCTGGTATAGCGCTTCCCTTGAGCGTTTCGTTTTCGATCAAGAGAGGTGACATGGAGCTGTCCGGCATCATAACTCCCGGAGAGGCAAGCTCAAAATCTTTATCTTTCGTATCCATGTGTTTGCCTCCTCCTATTCGGTTTTGATGCGCGGGTCTGCGACGCTATAAAGAAGGTCTGAAATAAGGTTCCCTACTACAACAGCGACAGCCAGCAGCATCACGGTTGCCTGGATGACGGGATAGTCACGATTGTTGATCGAGTTGATGGTGACTTGCCCGATGCCGGGAATATTGAAGATGTTCTCAATGAAGAATGCGCCAGTCACGAGCAAGCCAACGGAGAGTCCGAAGACCGTGACCAGCGGGATCATGGCGTTGCGGAAGGCGTGGCGGTATACCACGTTGCGCTCGCGCAGTCCCTTGGCGCGGGCGGTGCGCACGTAGTCCTGGCGCAGCACTTCCAGCATACTGGTGCGAGCGAGACGGGCGAAGAGGGCAGTGCCGACCGCGGCGTAGACAAGGATGGGCGCGATCATGAACTGGATATCGCTCCAACCGAAGCGCCAGCTTGTGCCCCAGCCTGCGACCGGCCAGGTGCCATTGGTCAAGGTGTCGAGCCAGACAATGATAAGCTGGGCAAAAAAGGCGAGTACGAAGGATGGCAACGCGAACAGGATGAGCATGATGCCCATATTGAGGGTATCAACCCAGGTATTGGCTTTGAGCGCGGAGATGATGCCGATGGGGATACCAACCAGCATTTGGAGAATGAGCGCGAAGAAGCCGAGTTCAGTTGAAACCGGCACGCCGTCTTTGAGAATATTCCAGACCGGGTAGTTTCGCTGGCGGAATGAAAGCCCCAGATCGAACCTGGTTAAACGGGTGAGGAAGTTCCAGTACTGCTGGTACCAGGGGAGGTCCAGACCATAAGAATGTTTGAGGGAAACGTAAACCGCGCGGGAAAAGTGATTGCCCAGGAGTTGCTGAATGGGATCGCCAGGGGCATTATAACCCAGGATAAAGGTGATAAAGGTAACACCGATGATGACGAAGATCAGACCGATGAACCTCTTGACCAGAAATTGAACCATAGTATACCCTCTACTCTCTTGTTCGCTTTTGCAGTGATATAAGAGAATACTTCAATTGTCTTCTCTTTCTAATGGTCCATTTTTCGCTCTTGATGCCTTGCTTCCGAGAACATCTATGAATTGGCACATTTCTCATAGCTGCTCTTCTCCAGCATGAAGGCAGACACTACGGGGATAGACTTAATCTTAATTGTATTTGACCATATTATGCTTGTCAAGCATTTCTGGCCGGGAGCCGCGCTTTCGCCATCCGATTACGAGAAGAGGGGACAGCAACCATATTGATTGCTGCCCCCCGTGGTCTGCGCACGCGATACCGGTGTAAGGGCGTGTACGCAGTAATCGGCTACATTATGACGAAAGGCTGGCGCAAGGCGTGTCGGTCGAGATGTAGACCTTGGCCCAGTCATCCGGAAAGGTTTGGGACAAAGCGTTGTAATCTCTGCCCTGAACGCAGGGCTTCACCAGTTCGGAGGTGATTTGCTGGTAGATTGGGAGCCAGGCCACATAATTGACCAGTTGCTGCTCGGCGGCAAAGTAAGCCTGCTCGCGCGCTTTGGCGTCTAGATTCACGTCGGCCTGTTCCAACTGCAGTTGCACAGCCTGCTGCGCGGCAGCGTCGGGGCCTTTGTTCTGGCCGAAGCTCATGGGGTTCGAGGCTCCATTGGAGTTCTTGTCGAACTGCAGGGTGGTCCAGTCCTGCGGGTCGGGGTAGTCGGCGATCCAGCCCGGGCCGGAGAACATCTGCAATGGGTTGTTCGCGCCGAGGTTTTCATCGCCAACGAGCTTGTTGAAGGTAACGTCGTCGATCTTTACGCTGATACCAAGCGTGTTCTGCCACATCTGCTGCAAGGCTGCCACTTCGTTGCGGGCATCCTGGATGCCGGAACTGGCATAGGTCAGGGTAATGGGCGGGAAGTTCGCCATGCTTGCATAGCCCTGAGCTTGCATACACGCTTGCAGATCCTGCTTCGCCTTCGTCGGGTTGCCGGCGGTGCTGGTCGTGCCGTCGGGGCCGGTCAGGTTCGGGTTGTACCCGTACTCGCCCCTGGGTACGATGTGGTTGGTCGCTACGACTGTATTTTTCCAGACGCTCTTGGCAATCGCGTCTTTGTTGATGGCTAGCGCGAAAGCCTGGCGACAGGAAGTGACATCGAAAGGCTTCTGGTTGTAGTTCATGCTGTAGTAGAAGATGGCCAGCTGCGGTGTTGCGCGGTAGTCTGGTCTTTGCCGGTCGGTCGTGACGTGGGTGGATGGAACACCCGTAGTGTCGATGCCGTTGACCTGGTATACCTGGTAGGTGGTGTCGGCTGATTTGTAGATTGGGTAAACCACTTTCGCAAGCTGAGGCTTGAGGCCGAAGTAGTTCGGATTCGGTACCAGGACAATCTGCTTGCTGTGGGTGTACTCTTGCACCTTCCAGGGACCGGCGCCGCCCTGTCCGCCGTTATCTGTCAGGTGATTGATCCAGGCTGTACCCCATTGCTTGATAACGCTCTGCTCCACCACGTAGGAGGTCGGGTAGGTCAGCGTTTGCAGAAAGTACGCAGCAGGTTTTCTCGCCACGATTACCACGGTATTTGCGTCAGGGGCTGAGACGCCCGCCAGGGTCTTGGTTTTGCCCGAATTGAAATCGGTCGCGCCTTTTATGATGTTCAGATAGTACAGCCCGAGGGGTGACTGGGTGGCGGGAGACAGGGCGCGGGTAATACTGTAGACGACGTCCGCCGAAGTAAGGGGCTTACCATCGCTGAACTGCAAGCCGGACCTCAGTTTGAACGTCCAGGTGACGTTGTCGGAGGCAACGCTGTAGCTTGAACAGAGTACGCACTTCACCGTCAAATTATTGTCGAGCTCTACAAGGCCGGTAAATAGACTCGCAATAACCCAGCCAGAGTTTTGATCCGATACCAGTGCGGGATCCAATGTTCCGAAATCGTCGATACCAGCCCCCGCAGACCCTATGTAGATCTGCTTGTCCTGTGCGGCTTTGGTACGCGTGGTAGGAGTGGGGGTTGTGCCACCTGTATTGCCGGTGCCGCCGCAAGCTACCACGAGCATGGCTACCAGCACAAGAAGCGTCGGGAGAAACCCTATCTTGAGTTTCTTGTTTCGCATGTGTAACTTCTCTCCTTGTATTGTCTCAAGGCTACATTAGATGTGACGTTGGGTGTGATATGACGCTTTAGATGTGTCTCAAACCTCCTTTCACAGAGCCAATCGTGATCAGGATGGTAGCCCGGCATGTATAGTATGGTGGAGTTCAACGCTGTGCCAGGGTTCCTCCATTTCAGGCCTTGCTAATCCGGCGCAGGTGCGTTTGAAGGTTCTCGCACCTACACTTCTCTCGATTCATGGTAAGACACTGGTGACGATACTCGCGGGCGCGATGATGTACGGGAGGCGCACGCGCTGCTACTGTCTTGTAGTGATGTGTAACGCATCGTCATACAGCGATGAACCGCCTGCATGTACGCCAGATTGCAAACGGTGGCATACTCTTACTACGTCGATGTCGTTTGAAATCTCACATGGTTGAAGATTGTTTCGAGTTACATGGGCAATCAAGCAGATAGGGGTGGGGTAAGCAACTATCCAGGGCGGGGGCAGAGCCACCGCCCCTACCCTGCTACGGAGTAGATGGCGAAGCCGAGTAGGGTAGGGGCGGCGGCTCTGCCCCCGCCCAATAGGCGTCAAGGTAAGCCGGGTCGAAAGTAGCCTCGTCCGGCTGCCAGGGCGACCGCAAGGGTCGCCCGTACCCTACACGAACCAGCTACGCGGTCGTATAGGATACGGGCGGCGGCTCTGCCCCCGCCCTGGAAGCCTTTCACTGGTAGGTTTGTTTGAAACGCGCCGATCTCGCCTGTCATGCTGAGCGCAGCGAAGCATCTCTCGCCGGGTCGCACGCAGATTCTTCGCTGCGCTCAGAATGACACCTTTCACCTCGCTGATGCCTTTCTTAAAACACCTCCTAGTGAAAGGCCCTGGAAGCTGGCATCGTCCGGCTGCCAGGGCGACCGCAAGGGTCGCCTGTACCCTACACGAACCAGCTACGCGGTCGTCCAGGGTACGGGCGGGGCTTGGCCGCTCTTGCGGCCCCCTCCGCCCTGGAAGCGGCCCGGCACATATCCATCGATTATATACGAGAGTTCATTAACTTGACGCCTATTGGGCGGGGCTTGCCCCCGCCCTGGCACGCTCTTGCCGTGGCTCATTCATCAATGTTGGGCGATGAAGATTTTGGCCCAGTCGTCGGGTGGAAACTGGCCCTGGGGGTTGTTTACCATGCCGATAACATATGGTTTGAGCAGGTAAACCTGCGTGACCTGCTCCATGGGCAGCCAGGCTACATCGTTGACTAGCTGTTGTTCGGCTTTCTGGTAGGCTTGCAGACGGGATTGCGCGGAGAAATTGGCGTCGGCGGCTTGCAGCAATTGCTGGGTGTTCTGCTGAAGGGCGGCGGCGTTGCTATAGTTCTGGCCATAGTTCATGTTGTTGTTCGGGACACTGGCGTCGAACTGGCGCGTTAGCCAGTCCTGGGGGTCGGGATATTCGCCGACCCAGGCCAGTCCCCACATTTGCAGACCCTGGGGATTATTGGTGGCTGCCGTCACATTGGCAAGCAGGCTATTGTAATCTACGGGGTTCGCCGTTACGGTGATGCCCAGCGCTTTCCGCCACATGCCTATCATGGCGGTGACTTCCTGGCCGAAGCTGCTGACGCCGCTCGCATAGGTCAATGTAATGGGTGGCATTTGTGACACGCTTGACCATTTCTCGGCCTGCAACCCCTGCATAAGCAGCGTTTTCGCAAGGGCGCTGTTGCCTTTCAGGTTTTGCGTACCGTCGGGGCCGGTCAGCGCGGGGTTATAGCCATTCATGCCCTTCGGCACGATATGGTTGGTGGGGAGAACTGTTCCCTGCCAGACCGTGCTGGCGATGGCCGTTTTATCGATTGCCAGGGCGAAGGCCTGGCGTATCTGGATGTTATCGAAGGGCTTTGTCAGGTAGTTCATGGTGTAGTAGTTGATCCAGAGCTGCGGCACCTGGCGGAAATCCGGGTGTTTCTGGTCATTGGCGAAGGTGGAAATTGGCACTCCCGTGGCATCGACCTTTCCGGCCTGGTAGGCGTTATAGGCGGCCGCATCCTGGGGGTAGAAGGGGAAGATGACCTTTTGCAATTGCGGACGGGCGTTATAGTAAAACTGGTTGGGCGCGAAGTCGATCTCTTTGCCATGTATGTATTTTGTGACGTGGAATGGTCCCGCGCCGCCGCCCTCTATCAAGTGATCGGTGAAGTTCGCGTCATAGAGCGAGAGCAAATGTTTTTCTACAACATAGGAGCAGGGGTGCGTGAGCATTGCCAGGAAATACGCCGATTTTGTTTTCGTTTGGATGATAATGGTGTTGGCATCGGGTGTCAACAGGCTGTCGTTGATAAGGGTGGAGACATTGCCGGCCAGCAGCTTATCGGAATCGCGAATCTGGCTGAGATAAATGGGCGCGACGGTTGATTTCGTGGTTGGCTGCAAAGCCCGGTCGATGCTGGAGGCCACGTCCGCCGAGGTGAGGGACGCGCCATCGCTAAATTTCAGGTTCTTTTTCAGATGAAAGGTCCAGCTCAGACCATCGGGACTGACGCTCCAGTTTTGCGCAAGCTGTCCGACTACCTGCTGCTGGTCGTTGAGTTGCACAAGCCCGGTAAATACCATCTGGATGGCGGTGATCGATTGCGCGTCAAAGGCAAGGGCGGGGTCGAAGGTGGTGATATCAGAAATGCCGGTCATAGGATAGGTAAATATTTGTTGATTCAGCGGCGCTTTGACTACGGGGGTGAGTTGAGGAGCGGGGTTGCCGCCAAACACGGTACACGATGATAAAACGAGCATCACTATACCCATTATGATAACTATACGTTTGCGCATACGTCTTCTTCCCAGGTGTGAACAGGACGGGGACAGAGCCGCCGCCCAATAGGCGTCAAGGTAAGCCGGTGGCCTCGTCCGGCTGCCAGGGCGACCGCAAGGGTCGCCCGTACCCTGCACGAACCAGATACCTGCCAGGGCGACCGCAAGGGTCGCCCGTACCCTGCACGAACCAGATACCTGCCAGGGCGACCGCAAGGGTCGCCCGT
>DAHVFL010000255.1 GCA_027316975.1 Chloroflexota bacterium
GCGTTGATATCGACGTAGTTGCCCATGGCGAAGGCATAGATGGCGATGGCATCGTCCAACGAACTGAGCGCTAGTTTGATGGTGCGCGAGGATTTGTAGGTGAGGGGGCGCACATAGACATCCGAGTGATAGCCGTGCATACGCACCAGTTCTACCGTTATGCGGCATAGATCGTCGATGGATTCTTTGGGGCGCATCCGCAGTACGTTCCATGAATTTGCCATTCGTTCGTAATGCTCGCGCAATTTGAGCAGGTATAATTGCTGCTGCGCTTCATTCCAGTAGGCGCGAATGCCTTCAAAGCAGGCGGTGCCGTAGTGCAAAGCGTGGGTGGCGATGCTGATTTTGGCGTCGCTCATGGGAACGATGTGGCCTTCGAAGTAGGCGTAGCCTTCTTCGAGGCTAAGGTTGGGTATTTTGGGAGCTACGGCCTTCGTTGGAAGGTCGTTTTGTTGTTCTGTGTTTAGTTCGGTCTGGGTCACTCGGTGCTCCTTTGGTTCCATGGTTATGTGCGTAGGGACGCGGGTGGTGTTGGGTGGATGGGAGGACCCTTGTGGGCGTCCTCTCCAGTATATCTGTTCTCTCGATCGACATACTCACATTCCCATGAAGGGGACGGGGACGCCCACAAGGGTCTCCGCCCGGCCCCACGTCCACCCGCGTCCCTACGCGCTTGAATTTGTTAAAGGGGAGGACGCCCACAAGGGTCTCCGCCCGGCCCCACGTCCACCCGCGTCCCTACGCGCTTGTTAGATGGCGGCGGGTGTTTCTTTGCCGCTTTCGACGATGTAGACCAGGTCGGCGTCTGTGATGTGCTTTTTCTGGTCGGCCAGGGTGATAAAACGTTTGTAGGCGGTTTTGAGCTGTTCGGCGTCGAGGCGGTGGCCGAGTTGCCGCAGGCGGGCATCGAGTCCGTGACGGCCAGAATGCTTGCCAAGTACGAGTTTGGTGTCACTCCAGCCGACTGACTGGGGGGTCATAACCTCGTAGGTGAGGCGATTCTTCAACAGGCCGTCCTGGTAGATGCCGGCTTCGTGGGCGAAGGCGTTGGCTCCTACGACGGCCTTATTGGGTTGGACGGGGATGCCGGTCAGGCGGCTGACGAGCTGGCTGGCAGCCAGGAATTCCTGGTTGTTGATGCGTGTGGTGACGTTGCCGTAGTAGTCGGGGCGCGTGCGCAGGGCCATGACGACTTCTTCCATGGCGGTATTGCCGGCGCGCTCGCCGAGTCCGTTGAGGGTGACTTCGACCTGGCGCGCGCCTGCTCGAATGGCGGCCATCGTGTTGGCGGTTGCCATGCCGAGGTCGTTGTGGCAGTGCGCGCTCATTACCACGTCTTCGATGCCGGGGACGCGCTCGCGCAGGTAGCGGAACAGGGCCTCGTACTCGTGGGGCATGGTGTAGCCGACGGTATCGGGGGTATTCACGGTGGTTGCGCCGCATTTGATGGCGGTCTCGAAGACGCGGCACAGGTAGTCCCAATCGCTGCGGGTGGCATCCTCGGCTGAAAACTCTACCGTCGGGCAGAGATTGCGCGCATAGGATACAGTGGAGGCGATGCGCTGCAGGGCCTCTTCGGGTGAGATGTTCAGTTTATGCTTGAGGTGAATGTCAGAGGTCGCCAGAAACACATGGATTACCGGGTTCTCTGCTTCGCTGACTGCTTCCCAGCAAGCGTCGATGTCACTGATGGCGGCGCGGGCAAGTCCTGCGACGGCGACGCCTTTAGCCTGGCGCGCAATCTCTTTGACGGCGGCAAGGTCGCCGGGAGATGCAGCGGGAAAGCCGGCTTCAATGATGTCCACATTAAGACGAACAAGACTTTCAGCCACCTGGAGCTTTTCTCCGGTTGTCAAGGTTGCGCCGGGAGACTGCTCACCGTCACGCAGGGTGGTGTCAAAAATCCGAATAACCGCAGGGTCTGCCATGATTTCTTTTCCTCCTGGTAGGGACGCGATTCATCGCGTCCATTGTAGATACCGCGTGGTATCTTTACTTCTTTGTTTCAGCAATTTCGGGTCGTTTGTCTACGGGTTTGAGCCAGGGCATCATGGCGCGCAGGTCGGCTCCGACATGCTCAATTTGATGCCCGGCGTTAGATTTGCGCATAGCGGTGAAGCTGGGGCGGCCGGCCTGGTTTTCAAGAATCCAGCGTGTGGCAAAGGTGCCATCCTGGATTTCGCGCAGGATATGGCGCATGGCGTCGCGCGCGCGCTCGTCGATGATGCGCGGGCCTGAGACGTAATCGCCAAATTCGGCGGTGTCGCTGATGGAGTAGCGCATGTAGCTCATGCCGCCCTGGTACATCAGGTCTACAATCAGTTTCATTTCGTGCATACATTCAAAGTAGGCGACTTCGGGTTGGTAGCCGGCATCGACTAGCGTCTCGAAGCCGGCGCGGATGAGCGAGGTGATGCCGCCGCACAGGACGGCCTGCTCGCCGAACAGGTCGGTTTCGGTCTCTTCGGCAATGGTGGTGCGCAGGACACCGGCGCGGGTGCTGCCGATGGCGCGGGCGTAGGCAAGGGTGAGGGCTTCGGCGTTGCCGGTGGCGTCCTGGTGGACTGCCCAGAGGGAAGGCACGCCAACACCCTCGGTAAAGAGGCGGCGCAGCATGTGGCCGGGACTCTTGGGCGCGACCATGGCTACGTCGATGTCTTCCGGTGGCATGATCTGCGAATAGTGCAGGCTGAAACCGTGCGCGGTCATTAGCATTTTGCCGGGAGCCAGTCCCGGGCGGATGTCGCGCTCGAATACTTCTTTATGATGCTGGTCGGGTATGAGAATCATGATGACATCGGCCTGCTCTGCGGCCTCGGCGGGTGTGACTACGCGCACACCATCGGCTTCGGCTCTGGCGCGGCTATTGCTGGTCTTCGGGAGTCCGACGACGACATCGCAGCCGGAGTCCTGCATGTTGAGGGCGTGAGCGTGGCCCTGGCTGCCGTAGCCGATCACGGCTATGCGTTTCTGCTGGATAAGCTCGATGTTTGCATCGGCATCGTAATAAATGGTTGCCATGTGTAAGTTCTCCTCTGTTTCTTGATAAATGTGCCCTGTAGGGACGCGATTTATCGCGTCCGCGCCCGCGTCGGGTATCGGGCCGCATTGGGTATCGCGTCGGCTCTTGCGTCCGCGCCCGCGTCGGGTATCGGGCCACATTGGGTATCGCGTCGGCTATCGCGTCCGCGCCCGCGTCGGGTATCGGGCCACATTGGGTATCGCGCCGGCTATCGCAATCACAAGTCATTCGCCGGACGCGATAAATCGCGTCCCTACAGGTCGCGTGTCATTGCTACGGAACCGGTGCGGGCAATTTCGCGTACACCGAAGCGTTGCAAGAGGGCGACGAGTTTTTCGATTTTTTCTTCGCTGCCGGTCACTTCCAGGGTGACGGTTTCTTGCGCGAGGTCGATAATGTGCGCTCCAAAGAGATTGCCTATTTCGATGATCTCGGCGCGTGACTCTGCGGCGGCGTTGACTTTGACGAGCGCCAGTTCGCGGGCGACGGCTTGTTCTGCTGATAGATTGACAATATGCCGGACATCGACAATTTTGCGTAGTTGCTCAATCAACTGTTCGACTCCCACTTCGGAGTCATTCATTTGTATTGTGATGCGTGAAACGTCTGGTATCTCGCTCTGTCCGATGGAGATGGTTTGCGGCTGGGCGCGGCGACGGCGCAGCACCCCGACAACACGATCAACCATGCCTGGCGCGTTGTTGGCCAGAATGAGCAGGATATGCGAACGCTCAGTCCCTTTTGGAGCTGCTACCTGGCCGGCTCTCTCGGTGATGGAGGGAGCGGCCTTGCGATTGTCCGAGTGGTCACTCATGATACCGTTAGTCCTCACTTTCCCAGGCAGTTTCTTCGATCATGTTGGTGATGGCGGAACCCGGCGCAACCATGGGATAGACATTGGCCTCGGACTCAATGACGAAATCGATGATGACCGTGCCACCGGTTTGCATGGCTTTGCGCACGGCTGCCTGCACGTCTGCGCGCCGCGTGATCTGCATACCGGTCAGGCCGTAGGCATCGGCCAGTTTGACGTAATCGGGTCCGGTAATCGGTGTTTCCGAGTAGTTGTGGTTGTGGAAAAAGTGCTGCCACTGGCGCACCATGCCGAGAAAGCCGTTATTCATGATGGCTACTTTGACGGTGATGCCCTGCTGTTTGAGGGTAGCCAGTTCCTGAATGTTCATCTGTATGCCGCCATCGCCTGCCACGACCCATACGGTGGCATCGGGGAGGCCCATTTTGACGCCCATAGCGGCCGGCAGCGCGAAGCCCATGGTGCCGAGTCCGCCTGATGTGATGTGGCTGTTGGGGCGTGTCCAGGTGTAGTGGCGCGCCGTCCACATCTGGTGCTGTCCCACGTCGGTGACGATGATGGCATCGCCGCCGGTTTCGGCACGGATGGCTTCCAGAATGCAGATGGGATCGGGACATTCCAGGTTGCGCTCAATACTTGCTCCGCGTTCGGTAGCTTGAGCTTCCCAGGAACGAATTTCGTTCAGCCACTGGTCATGATTGCCTGTTGCTACTGCATCGAGCAGCGCGGTCAGGGCAGCTTTGGCGTCGGCCACGATGGGAACGGCGGCGCGTTTGACCTTATGCATTTCGGAGGCGTCGATATCGATGTGGATGAAACGAGCGTGTGGAGCAAATTCGCTCACTTTGCCGGTCACACGGTCGTCGAAGCGCAGGCCGACGCCGATAATCAGGTCGGCCTGTCCGATGGCGCGGTTGACGTGCGCGGGGCCGTGCATACCGGGCATTCCGATGGCGAGTGGGTGGGTTTCAGGGAATGCGCTCAGTCCCAGCAGGGTCGTGATTACCGGAATGCGGGTCTTTCCGGCAAATGCTTGTAATTCAGCATAGGCGTTGGAGAGAATGACACCATGGCCGCACATAATCAATGGTTGCCTGGCTTCGCCGATCAGGTGAGCAGCCTTTTCGATGGCTGTGGCTGAGGGATGTGGCACGCGGGTGACGCGATAGTGTTCGATGGAACTGATGGGCGCGGACGCCGAATACAATGTTTTGGCGTTCTGCACGTCTTTGGGAACATCGATCAGCACGGGGCCGGGCCGCCCGCCACGCGCGAGCCGGAAGGCTTCATGTATGATTTCGGCCAGGTCTTCGATGCGCTTCACGAGGAAATTATGTTTGGTGATGGGTTGTGTGACGCCCAGGATGTCGGTTTCTTGAAAGGCGTCGCGACCGATGAAGGGTCGCGCCACCTGGCCGGTGATGGCGATGATGGGCGTGGAGTCCATGAAGGCGGTTGCCAGTCCGGTGACAAGGTTGGTTGCGCCTGGTCCGCTGGTGGCAACGCAGACGCCGACTTTGCCGGTGGCGCGGGCGTAGCCATCGGCGGCATGGGCAGCGGCCTGTTCGTGCCTGACCAGTACATGATGGAGCGCTGGATACGAGGTGAGCGCGTCGTAAAAGGGCATGATCGCGCCACCAGGATAGCCATACATGAGATCGACGCCTTCGCGAATCAACGCTTCGCAGAGGATTTGACTGCCGGTGAGTTCGCGCGCGTCTCTTGCTTCATGCACATGATGCGCTGTAGCGTTGCGCGCTTCCTCCGCCATTTGAGAGATGGTTGCGGTACTTTGCATAATGCCTCCCTGGGATGAAAAGTAAAAACAGGAATAAAGACAATAAAAAACGAGAACCGTCCGACTGGGAGGTCCTCGTTAGGTTTCCTGCTCTGGTATGGTCGCGTCGTTGCTTCCTTTAGTCTCCCTTCGTCGTTCCTGGGGCTAGCCCCTCTGTAAGCCCTACCAGACGAACAGGTCCGGTAAGGCCGCTAAGGATGAGGCTGATAAGCACCACAAGTAGGGCAAGGAGGACGAGGCTAAGCACGAGCACAAACAAAGAAACCGACGTTACGACGCCGGTTCTGATGAGTAGAATGCTTGCGATAGCAGCAGTTGCGGCGCACATCGCAAAAGCATGATTGCGCGCAGGCATACGCCGGGTACGGTTTTTACCAGCGAACATCGCTGGCTGTGACATTGTACTCCGGGTTGCTGACATGCTGCTGCTCCCTCAAACTCTGAGAAAAATAAAAAAACGCGCACAGAGATCAAACCAGCGCCTTCGCTGTGTTCTCAGTTACGCATCTTTGCTTATAAAAAGGATACACCAGTGTAATACCTTTGTCAACCCCAATTTCCGCGAAATTCGCAGTTTTTGGTGGGAGCGGTGAAAATATTCGTATATAATAACACCAGGATAGATTGCTGGTAATTGTTTTAGTTCAAGCGTGGAGGTAAATTTATGATAGACCCAACGAAAAATCAAGCAGAACAGACAACGGAAACGCCCGGCTTCGAGGCACCCGCATCTGACGAGAGATCCAATCGTGATGAACTGATGGAAGCCTCTCAACAATTCTTTCGCGCTCTATTTCGAACCGGGGTACATGTGGCTATGACGCCTGTATCTATGCTGCCAGAGGAATCAAGACAACATTTTTTGAGCGCTGGTCGCGAATTCACTCGTGGGCTGGCTACGATGGCGCAGGAGCTTTCGAATACTTTTGATAAGATGGCGGAAGAGGTGAGGAAGGATGTGGAGAAGGACCAGGAGGAAGATTTGTAGGGAGTAAGGCATCTATTTTTGGAAATGCTCCTCATTCGCAGGCGATAACCGCAGGCCCTGCCTCCTTGCAAGGAAAATGGCGGTGGCTGTAGGGACGCGATTTATCGCGTCCGCCCCAGGCGCGCTGCGAACTGAGCGGACGCGGGACGAGAAGCGGACGCGGGACGAGAAGCGGACGCGGGACGAGAAGCGGACGCGGGACGAGAAGCGGACGCGGGACGAGAAGCGGACGCGGGACGAGAAGCGGACGCGGGACGAGAA
>DAHVFL010000256.1 GCA_027316975.1 Chloroflexota bacterium
AACGCCCACGCCGCGAACCAGTTATTATTGTCCCCGTAAAGCACAATGGTCGTATCGTTGCTGACGCCTGCCCGGCTCAACAACGCCTCAAGCTGCGCCTGGCTCACGGGCGCTCGCACCACCTGGTCTTGCAACTCCTTCTGCCAGTTGAAACCAACCGCGCCAGGGATGTGTCCCTGCTCATAAGCGGTAGTATCAACATCAACCTCAATCAAGCGTACCTTTGGATCGTGCAGGTGAGCCTCTACCCAGTCGGCATCTACCAGCACTTCGGGATGGGCATACCCTTTGTTTTCCGTCATAAGCTGCTCCTTTATCGTGTAGTAAATAGCGGAAATGCCTGTTTTCAACAGGCACATCGGTTTAAGTTAAACCTGATACCTCTCATTTCAACAATGCCGGGCGAAAGAATATTCCGTGCCACCACAAATGGTACATCCTGAGTCCTGAGTCAGGGGAAGATGCAATCTGCATGGTCGCGGTTGCTTTTAAGCACGCTGCGATCCAAGTCCTCTTCGCTCTCGCATACGTCGCTCGACCGGACTGAAGATCAGGTTTTCGATAACCACGCTGATAGCGATAATCACAACCATCACCGCCATCACCTGCGCGGGATCAAGATTGTCACGTCCCTGTTGCAACAAATTACCCAGACTAACGGTAAAGTAAATCAGTTCTCCGGCCATCAAGGAGCGCCATGCAAACGTCCAGCCCTGCTTTAATCCGCTGAAGATGGCGGGCAGGGCTGCTGGCAGGATTACCTGCACGGAGAGGGCCAGGCCGCGCGCGCCCAGGTTGCGAGCAGCTTTCAAGTAGACGGGAGGCGTATTCTTGATACCCTCGTTGACGCCGAGCGTAATGGAAAAGATAGCGCCCATCGCCACCACAAAAATGATGGCCTGGTCGTTGAGGCCGAACCACAGGATGCCGAGCGGCAGCCAGCACACGCTTGGCAATGCCTGCAAACCCAGCACGAGAGAACCAACTGTGTCTTCGACAGTGCGAAAGCACCCAATCAGCAACCCGAGGATGACGCCGATGACCAGCGATAGAGCGTAACCGATCACCAGTCGCTCCATAGTCGCTCCGATCGCCGGGACTAACTGGCCGCTCTGGAAGAGATTCACCAGAGAGCCGACTACGTCGATGGGTCCGGGTAAGTTATACGTGGGTATGATACCGGTATTGGCGAACATCTGCCACGCGACCAGCAGCAGGACATAGAAGGCGATCCGGCGTATCCATGTTGTTAAGGCTGCGCGGGTGACTCTCTCGCGTTTTACCGGTGCGCTAATTGCTCTTGCCATCAATTTCCTCCTGCTCCTGTGTTCCCATCGCGTCGCGCAGCACCGTCATGATATCGGAGGCCAGACTCACCAACTGGTGATCTTCCAGCGAACGCGGGCGCGGCAAATCAATGCGGAACTCGGCCACAATGCGCCCAGGTCTGGGTGAGAAGACCAGCACGCGATCTCCCAGCGCCACCGCCTCGCGCACATTATGTGTTACGAACACCACCGTTTTGCGCGTTTCCGTCCAGATCGACTCCAGTTCGTCGTGCAATCGGTCACGCGTAAGCGCGTCGAGCGCGCCAAACGGCTCGTCCATCAGTAAGATGGCCGGATCGATTGCCAGCGCCCTCGCGATAGCGACACGCTGGCGCATACCTCCCGAAAGCTGGTGGACGAAGCTGCGCTCAAACCCTTTGAGATGGACGATTTCGATGAAACGCCGGGCAATTTCCACGCGCTCTTTCGCCCGTATTCCCGCCTGGCGCAGGCCAAATTCCACATTGCCCTGCACATCGAGCCAGGGGAAAAGCGCCGCCTCTTGAAATAGGAGGACGCGGTCTGTACCAGCGCCGCGCACCTCTTTTCCATCCGCCAGCACCTTGCCGCTGCTCGCGGATTCCAGTCCGGCGATAATGCTGAGTAAGGTGGATTTGCCACAGCCGCTTGGCCCAAGCAAACAAACGAATTCGCCGGCAGCAATATCTACATTAACCGGACGCAGTGCCTCTACCGAACCGGAACGGGCAGGGAAAACCTTGCTCACCCCCTCGACCCTCAGGGATATGCCCCCCGGCGCGGGCAGATGTGTATCGCCACCTTGCGCAAGTTGCTGTACGCTGCCCGGTGCAAATAAATGTAACATTTCCTAACCTTCCTCTCCCTTAATCATAGCCAGTCTTGATTGCATAGAGATGGTAAAGAGCAGATGCAGCGCTCACGCTCTGGCGGTCGGTTGCGCTGCATCTGGCGCGTATGTATTCGGGTTAAGCACCCTGTACAGTAGCAAGCCCTTTCGAGGAGAGAACCGCATTGAGAAGGCCAAGGTTGTATATACCGGTCAGGCTGGGCTTGCTCGTTCCCAGGAAACCCAGGGAAAACGCTCTGTCGGCTGACTGGTAAAGGCTGGTAGTCAGGGGATCATAGGTGATGTCAAGGTTATTCCATGCACTGCCAAGCTCTGCGGGGAGAATACCTTTGCCCGTGATGCGCTTGATTTCGCTGTTGACGATGGTTTTCGCGTTCTCAGGATTGTTGGATATCCACTGTACCGTATCAACATGCGCCTGTAGAAACTTGTTCACGATATCAGGATGCTGATCCATGAAGGCTTTGCGCACCACCACGTTGGTCGTCACAAACTTTCCGCCGGGCCACAGTGTGCGTTCGTCAAGGAAGATTTTGCCTTTCCCTTCCACTACCAGGCGCGTCGCCCAGGGTTCGGGAACCCAGGCCCCATCGATTTTGCCAGCTTTGAAAAGGGTCAAAATAGTGGCGTTATCCGTCGGCACGATCTGCACATTGCCCCCTTTATCCGCCGGGGTGAGATTATTTTGCTGGAGGTAGTAGCGCAGCGAAACATCCTGCGTTCCACCCTGCTGTGGGTCAGCAATCTTTTTATTAACCAGGTCTTTTGCAGTAGTAATGTTGGCACCCGGTCGCACGACAAACAGCACCCCGCCGCTTGAAGCGCCTGCAATCACCCGCAGGTCCACGCCCTTGCTTTTAACATACCCGTTAATGGCCGGGCTGGGACCGACGTAAGCAATATCGATACTCCCCGAGTTAAGCGCCTCGATCTCGGCTGGACCAGCATTAAAAGTCGTTGGCACCAGTTTGACGGCCGGGCCAAGCGACTTTTGGAATGTGCCGCGTTCGTAGCCCACGATGGCAGCCGCATGCGTCAGGTTGGGAAAATAACCCAGGCGAACAGTAATTGGATTTGAGCTGGTGTTGGTTGTAGACTGCGAGCCACACGCTGCCAGCGCAAGCGCCAACACAAGAATGAGCAAGAACACGCTGGCTAAGCGTACAAGAGGTTTCTTCATCAGGCAATGCCCCTTTCTTTATTTCAAGACACAACAATGAATTCACAACCGCGGGTTACGCTTTAACTACGAAACTTCTACCGGAGCCTGGCTATGAGACGCGACTAACTGCACCAGGAGCGTCTCCTCCTGATCGTCGCCAGCCAGGTGAGCTTCCCACAAAAGAGAGTCGCCGCCCAGTTCGACTATCTCCTTCGAAAGCCGGCGTAACTGTTCAAGGTTAGAAGGTAACTGCGGTAATACCCAGGCCGAGTCATGCAGCATAACCGCACCCAACCGCTTGAGTTTCCGCCAGACATACACGCGGCGAGTGCTTGGCTCATGTGGAACTTTGTAAAGGAAAAGCAACCAGGAATTCAATTGCCGTGCCTCCATTACTTCCTAATACTCCGGTCATTAATTTGTAACTTCAGTTACAAATTAATGACCGGAGTATACTCGATAAAAAACGGAAAGTCAAGTACAAGCTAAATATTGCCGTAAATAAGCTCCATTTGACAACAAAAATCCCGGGTTATTATAACTTCCAAATGGATTTGTAACTGAAGTTACTTCACATGATCGTTTTACGACGGTACGTTTTTGAAGTGCTTCCGGTGAGGCTGGCGGATTACAAACAGAAGTCTCACAACGGAACCACATCTTTGTGAAACCTCAGCATCATTACTGTTAAAGTAACATATTACTATCATTCTTTCAAGTTATTTGGTATATAATTACTGATTATGATTTAGATTGGCATCGGTTCGAAATTATTCATTCCTAAATGTTATATAATTCATTTCTGTAAGCTATGCTTTTTTGGAGCCAGATTATGATACTATGCCTGGTACAAGGATTGTAAGTAAGAAGTTAGACGGAAAGAAGCTATGAACTTATACCATCTGCGCGTTTTTCTCACAGTTGCCGAACATGAACACATCACACGCGCCTCAGAAGAACTTATTTTGAGTCAACCCGCCGTTACGAAGATTATCCAGCATTTGGAACAAGAAACAGGATTGGAATTAATTGAGCGACATGGCCGCCGCATCGTACTGACGCAGGCAGGCAGGGTTTTGCACGGTTATGCGCGTCGCCTGTTTGCATTGGAACGAGAGATGGAAGAGGCGCTGGCGGTTATGCAGGATGTGGAGATGGGCGAGATCACGCTTGCCGCCAACACGACGACGGGCGTTTATTTTCTGCCGCCTGTAGTGGCACAATTCCGCGAACGCTATCCGCAGGTAATCCTGCGCATCACCATTCTCAATTCCCATGAAATTATCGAACAGACTATGAACTGGATTCTTGATTTTGGACTGGTGGAGGGCGATCCGGCCACCCTGCCGCCGGGTATAGAGACGCAGACTTTTGCGCGGGACGAACTTGTACTGGTAGTTGCTCCCGCGCATTGTTGGAGTGGCTTGCGCGTATTACAGCCAGAGGTGCTTCAAGACAAAGAACTGCTGTTGCGCGAACAAGGCAGCGGCATCCGTGAGGTCATCGAAAACGCTTTATTGCAACAGAACGTGCGCATTACCCCGCTTCTCACGCTGCCGGACAACGAGGTCATCAAGCAAATGGCGATGAGCGGCGTTGGCGCGGCTATCCTCTCAGCTTTCGCGGTGAGACGCGAACTGGCTAGCAACGAACTTGTGCGCATTTCCATCGAAGGTATAGATTTACGTCCCCAGCTGACGCTAGTAAAGCGCTCTGACAAGCATCTCTCGCGAGCTGCGCAAGCTTTCTGCTCCCTTTTGCAACACGTCTATCAAGATGAAACGACAGATGACCGCGTCAAACATAATGTATAATCGTCATGATGGAACGAAAAGCGGGACGACCGCGCGGTTTCCAGGAGCGACCGCAAGGGTCGCCCTTATCAAACGACGTTGCCTGCACTACTCGATGAGCGTATATTGTAGGGGCGACCCTTGCGGTCGCCCTGGAGGACCAGAAATGACGACAACTACCCAATCATCAACATCCCGGCGTTCAGCCTATCCACGACCGCGTGTGCTGGGCATAAAAACAGAAGTACCGCTCTTTGACGGCAAACGTGTGCGGTACGTCAACCTGGATAGCGCCGCCAGCACACCACCCCTGCTGCGGGTGCAACAGGCAGTTGATCATTTCGCGCCCTGGTATTCCAGCGTCCATCGCGGCGCGGGCTACAAATCGCGCCTTTCGACCCACCTGTACGAACATGCGCGCGATGTGGTGATGCGTTTCACGGGCGCCAGTCCGGCAACGCACGAGGTCGTATTTGTGCGCAACACCACCGAGGCTTTGAACCTGCTGGCGCACCGCATCATCCTGGAACCGGGCGAACTGGTCTTAACGACACGCATGGAGCATCATTCCAACCTGCTACCCTGGTATCGCACGCCACACGAATTCGTCGAACTGACCCCCGATGGGCGCATCGACCTGCAAGACCTGGAGCGCCGCTTAAAAGCGCATCAGGGCAAGGTGCGCCTGGTGACGGCCAGCGCGGCCTCCAACGTATCGGGGATCATAACCGGTATTCGCCAGATGGCGCGCCTGGCCCATACGCACGGCGCGCTTATCGCGGCGGACGTGGCGCAGCTTGCCCCGCATCGCGCGCTCTCGATGGGAGCCGTGGATGACCTGGAACGCATCGATATCATGGCATTCTCCGGCCATAAGCTGTACGCTCCCTATGGCGCGGGCGCGCTGGTTGTGCCTGCTACGCTATTTGCGAGCGGCCAACCAATGCTGGTCGGTGGCGGCTCGGCCTGCCTGGTAACGCGCTCTGATATTATCTGGACCAGTGGCGCGGACCTCGAAGAAGCCGGTTCGCCTAATGTGATAGGGGTAGTAGCAATGGCGGCAGCCCTGGAAGAGTTGATGCGCTACGGTATGGATAAGGTAGCCGCGCATGAGCGTGGCCTGACCCGTTATGCTATCAAGCGTTTACAAACTGTACCAGGTCTTAGCCTGTATGGACCATCCTGGGACACCATGCTTTCTGGCAGCGAGGATCGCCTGGGTGTGTTCTCATTCAAGCTCGCCGGACATTCGTACTCCGAGATCGCTGCTATACTGGCAAATGAATGGGGCATCGGTGTGCGCAGTGGGTGTTTTTGCGCGCACCAGTATGTTGCATTCCTGATGGGTGTCTCGGATGCCGTCTCTGAAAAAATATATGATCAACTCATCTCAGGCCTGCCCGTTGACCTGCCGGGCATGGTGCGCGCCAGCCTGGGTCTCGCCAACACGCGCGAAGACATCGATCGCCTGGTTGCCGGGCTGACCGCCATCGCTCAGGGCAACATCCGCGCGCAGTATATCCAGACCCCCGGCGGCGACCTGGAACCCGCCGGCACAACACACGACTTCGCGGCACATGGCGAAAGCCTGTTATAAAGTATTACCAGGGCGGGTCTGCTTGCTGCGCAAGCTGCCCCCCATATAGGGTCTTTCACTGGTAGGTTTTTTAGGAAAGGGGCCAGCGAGTGGGAGGTGTCATCCTGAGCGCAGCGAAGGATCTCTCGTCGGCAGCACGCAGATCCTTCGCTGCGCTCAGGATGACA
>DAHVFL010000257.1 GCA_027316975.1 Chloroflexota bacterium
TGCGTGCTGCCGACGAGAGATCCTTCGCTGCGCTCAGGATGACAGCCTCTGGCGACCGGCGCATTTCAAGAAATCTACCAGTGAAAAACCGCAAGGGTCTCCACCCCACATCCACCCATGCACTACGATTTGGCGATGTATGCCAAACATGGATGTGGTGAGGCCGCAGGGCGACCGCAAGGGTCTCCACCCCACATCCACTCCACTCCCGCCCTTACAATGACTACGGAAGTGGCTCTCCAGGCTCGTTCATTATGAAGCTTCTGGCCTTTGCGATTTGTTGTTTATCGTGTTCCCAGTCTTCTTTGTCATGTGCGTCTGTTTTGATGGGAGTTTCTAATATTATGGAGGCGTGTGCGAGGCGCGGGTCGCTCAATAGTGCGCGGATGCCTTCTTCGCCAATGATGCCTTCGCCCAGGCGGGCGTGAACGTCGCGATGGCTGCCCAGCGCTTTTTCGGTGTCGTTGAGGTGAATGATTTTCAGACGGTTTAATCCGATGGCAGAGTCGATATGCGCAAGCACCAGTTGGGTGGAGAGGGCCGTTGCAATATCGTGTCCCGCGCCCCACAGGTGGGCGGTGTCGATGCATACGCCCAGGCGTTGGCTATAGTGCGGCAGCAAGGCGAGGGTCGCGCCAAGTTGCTCAAAGCTGTGACCCAGCGAGTTGCCCGCGCCCACGTCATTTTCTAATAGCAACATGACTTCCGGCGGCGTCTCCGGCAGGATGCGCTCGATGGCCTGGGCGATACGGGCTATACCGGCGTCTACGCCGGAACCGCGATGGCTGCCGGTGTGGAAGACGACGTAATTCGCGCCCAGCAGCGCGCCGCGTTGCAATGTCCATTGCAGGAGTCCGATAGATTTCTCCCAGATGAGTTCACCGGGCGAGGCCAGGTTTATCAGATAGGGGGCGTGAATTACGACTGGCTGCAGGTCAAATTCGCGGGTGGCGCGGGCGAAGGCGGTTGCGCTTGCGCCGTTGCTTTCGGTTGGTCGCCAGCCTGTGGGATTGCTGGCGAAAATCTGGATGGCGTCGCAGCCGATAGCGCGGGCGATCTCTACCGCTTTCACGGCGTTAGAGTGCAAGGGCATATGGCGACCAAGACGCATGGCCTACTCTCCCTCTTCCAGAGTACCGTCGTGCATGGCTGTGCGCGGCAATTCATTCAGGCTGGTCAGGCCAAATTGTTGGAGAAATTCGGGGGTGGTCGAGAAGAGCGCGGGGCGTCCAATCGTGTGCGCTCGTCCGATTTCCATTACTAAGCCATGCTGAATGAGGCTGGCGAGGGCGCGATCGCTGTTGACGCCGCGCACTGCTTCGATTTGCGCGCGAGTGATCGGCTGGCGATAGCCGATGACGGCCAGTGTCTCCATAGCGGCGGTGGTGAGCCTGGCGGTCATGGGTAATCCGAGCAGCGCGGCGATGTAACGGGCGTTCTCCGGCGCGGTCACGAGTTGCACCTGGGTTCCGAGGCGCTGCAGGCGGATGCCGCGCTCGTGGCTCTCCAGTTGATGCGCCAGGGCCTGCAAGCCATCATCCAGCATGGTGGCGTCGATATCAAGCAGTTTGCGAAGTTCGTCGTATTCTAAAGGGCGGCCAGAGACAAACAGGATACTCTCGATGGCCGCCGCGATACTGGTTGTCGATGGTTTTTCCTGTATTTGAGTCATACACTCCACATAACGTATTTATTCTGCGGTTTCTGCTGTGCTGGCATCAATGATGGCCTGTTTGGCCTCATCAGAAGCCTTATAAGTAACTTCGAGCAACTTGTTGAGAAGAGCATGTAGCGCAATTCTGTCATTTAGCGACTCAATATGAGATTGCGTAAATAAGACAATCTCTGGAAAGCGTATCTGAACCAGCTTGATTATGGTTTCGCGTTCTTGTTCTACCCAGTGGTGGCCTTCCAATTGTCTCGCCAGTTCAAGTCCTTTCAAATACCCTTTTTGAAAGATTTCCTGATAAGTCCAGGACTCCTCAAGAATTTCATCGAGCACGGTAGAACTCCTTATGACTAACAATGTATTATGCTACATTGTTCTTCGGAGAGTGTAACATAATGGTTATTGACTGTCGAGTGCATTTTTTCGCCATCGGTACCTGACAATTTTTACAGCACCAAAAAGTTACCCTGTCAGCTTATAAAGATCATAATCATCATCCGTATGCTGTGCGGACTTCACAGGCGTTCAATTCAACCACGAACTTCTCGAAGAAAATCTTCAAGGCTCAATAGTTGTGATTTAACTTTTTCGCTATAAAAGCTGTGCAGGCTTTCTGGAACTACAAGAATAACGTTGGCAGCCAGCATTTCATTAAACTGGTTTTCCGAAACGCCTTGTTGTAAAGTCAAAAGATGTTTGTTCCTGATTTTATCAGCTTCATTGAGTATCTGGCGCCATCGGTCCTTGCAGGTCGTTTTTAATGCTAGCATTCGAAGGCGATCTTCAGGGATAGTGCCTCTTTGATAGGCTTCAGCCGATGGAAAAAGGAAGTCAGGACGTTTATTTGACTCTGAAAATTCGCCATGAGAGTAAGCTATACTTTCTTCATCGAAGATCATTTTTGTTTGAAGTTCAAACGATCTGCCTGATCGAGACTTCCTTCTGTTATCAACCGTTTTGGAAAATTCTAAAAATTCATCAACATTTGTGAAACCTGCTTGAATTTGTGATAGAACATGAATCTCTTCTACAGCACGAAAAATAGTAAACTCACAATCTCTTCGCAATATTAAACGCTCATCAGCAGAAGTTCCTGTAGCAGGTCTTAAAGAAACGGCCTTCCTGGTAATATCAATTGCAGGAGGGAATGCCTCTAACCAACTTGGAGGCATTTCTTCTGGTTTTAATTGACAGGAAGCTATGGTGGGAAGTTGTTCTTGTAAAACTCTGGGTATCTCATCATGCGTAAATGTCTGGAAGATAGTCATACCTGGTTCAATAGAACGGCCAATTCTGTCTTCTACTGTATATTCTTCTGTAACAGTCCTGCACAACCACGCCTCAAGCTTATCCGCATCCTGATTTTCTGCTGAATGGAAAGCAAGGATAAGTATTGAACCTGTAGCATCGGGATCAAGAATCGGTGAATTTGAGCCTCCCCAGTTGGTGATCCTGCACTCATTTCTTGTTCCACCGATAAGTTTATTATTATACCAGATTGCAGTGACAACTTGAGTGACTGAGTGTGAAGCAATATTCAGATACAAATCTTTGCGCGGATTCGTTCCTGTAGACTGCATCACTTGTGGCACAAGAATCCTCGTTACGTCTTTTGGTATATATGGGCCTGCTTGATGAGTATTATTAAGCAATGTATCGTTGCCAGATAGTCGTTTCACATACCAGTACCAGCCCTTTGAGGATACTTTCTCCATCCATGCTTCAAGATCAGTCATTTCCATATTTCTCTCCAATTTGTTTACGTCTGTAAAGGCATATAGCAGGACCTAAAGGACATCGCGTACATTGCGGTTTCTTTGTGCAGATTTCCATTGAGAAGTCCAGAACCGCATAATTATACTCTTTCCAATTCTTTTCGGGGGTCAATTTACCGGTAAGTTCAATTAACCATTTCTTGCGGCGTGTCTCGCCATCCATTGGTCGGTCAACCAGTCGGCATATCCATCGGACAACATTGGCATCAATAATGACACTTCTCTTGCCGCCATGAAAACCCAGCCAGGCTGCCGCAACATAAGGACCGACTCCATGAAGTTCAAGTAGTTCTTCTAAGGTTCGTGGCAATTCGCCCTGATTTTGTACAAGTTGCTCGCCCAATTTTTTCAGAAGTGGAGTTCGCCAGCGTAATCCTAACGGGTAAATAACACTCTGTATTTCTTCTTCTGATGCCTGTGCAAGTTTTTCGGGAGAGGAGAAATGCTCAAAAAACGCTTCATAAACAGGAACGACGTTATTCGCTTTTGTTCGTTGAAGCAAAATCTCTGCTATCAGACTTTTCCACTGCTGATCCGTTGTTCTCCAGGGGAACTCTTTATAGTGCTCTTTTTCCCATGTCAGCAGTATGTCTCTGATTTCTCCAATAATTGCATCTGAAAGTGTTTCTGAAAAATTGGTATCTGGTTCTCGCATTCAGCTTCCACTTCATAGCCCAGTGTTTTAACCACTTCTCGCGCTACACGAGTTATTACAGGGACGACTACTGAATTACCAAACTGTTTATATGCTCTTGTATCACTACAAACAATTTGATAATTATCACGATATCCCATCAATCTGGCACATTCTCTGGGAGTGAGGCGACGTGGATTTTTATTCTCCTGGGGTATTAGTATTTCAGCTCCATCTTTATAATATCTGGCACTTAAAGTGCGAGTAACACCATCTAAGTCCGCAAGGCCATACCCAAATCCATTCCCTCTGGCTTTATGTTTGGCTGCGTACTGCTGTAAATATGCCCAGAGATGATCTGTAAGTGTGTATTTATCTTCTACTTCATCGACGAGAATATCACGAAGTTTCGGATGCGAATCTGGCATAAAGGGAAAGGTGAAGCATGTGGGGTTTTTTTCAAATCCGACGATGTAAATGCGCTCTCTGTGTTGAGGTACTTCTGTACGGGCATCGATAATCTTGAAATAAATATGATATCCCAAGTCATTTTCGAGAGTGTGCCTGATGACCTTAAAAGTTTTACCCCGATCATGACTTAGTAAGTTTTTCACATTTTCCAGGATAAATGCCTTTGGTCGCTTACGTTTGATGATTCGTGCTACATCAAAAAACAAGGTTCCCTGAGTAGCATGAAGCAGACCATGGCTGTTGCCGAGTGCATTATGTTTCGTGACTCCAGCGATACTAAATGGTTGACAGGGGAAACCGGCAGTTAAAATATCATGATCTGGGATACAGTCTTCATGTATTTTTGTAATATCGCCTTCTAGTGTATGCCCAAAATTTCTTTCATAAGTCAACTGAGCATATTTATCCCATTCAGAAGCGAATATACATTGTCCCCCCCAATGGGTGAGAGCGAGGCGAAATCCTCCAATGCCAGCAAATAAATCAATAAAACTGAACTTTGCATTTTCCATCTTATCCTACACCTACAACAGTATTTCGGGAAGGGTATTGGATGGCACTACAGATAAGCAGAGAGTAGTTGAAATAACTAAAAACCTACTCTCCGGTATCAAGTAATCTCTTTTTCCACTTCTTTTTCTTATCCTGGATACAGGGTACTGTTAAAATAAACGGGAAAAATACCATCTGCGGGCAATCATACATTGACTACAGCGATTAAGCAAGATATTTTAAGGCGCAATAGCAGTAAATGTATCTTCCTGGGTCCATTTTAATGAAGATACCAAATTTGCTATGATTTTACGAATAGATGTGGATAATGGCAACCTTCAAGACTTTGATAACATTACACTCAAAGTTTCTTGCAATGACATGCTCAAAATGCTATACTGGGGGAAATAAAAATAACACTTCTGATGGCGGAGGATTGCATATGAAGCCGGAACAGTTTACTGAAAAAGCGCTGGAGGCGATCAGCGAGGCGAATGCACTCGCTAAAGAATCCAGGCATAGCCAGATAGATGTGGAACATTTGTTGAGCGTGCTGCTTGCGCAGGAGGGCGGCGTTGTCCCGCAAATTATACAGAAGACGGGCAGCGATGTGAGGGCGGCGCAACGTATGCTGAATGCTGACATGGAACGGTTGCCGCGCGTGTTTGGAGGAAGCAATCCGCATCTTTCGCCGCGTATGGAGGGGCTGCTTGAGCAGGCGCGGCAGGAGATGCAGAACTTCAAGGACGATTTTATCAGCGTCGAGCATTTGCTGCTGGCTATGTTTGATATTGGCGATGGCGCGGCTCAGCGCGTGCTCAAAGCGGCGAAACTGAACCGCGATGTTGTGCTGAAGGCGTTGACCTCGATTCGTGGAGCGCAGCGCGTGACCGATCAGAACCCGGAGGGCAAGTACCAGGCGCTGGAGAAATATGGCCGCAACCTGACGAGGTTGGCGGCGCAGGAAAAACTTGACCCCGTGATTGGACGCGATGAGGAGATCCGGCGGGTAATCCAGGTGCTCAGCCGCCGTACCAAAAATAATCCTGTGCTGATTGGCGAACCGGGTGTGGGCAAGACTGCTATTGTCGAGGGGCTGGCCCAGCGTATTATCAATAACGACGTGCCAAAGTCGCTTGCCAATAAGCAGGTGGTGACGCTTGACCTGGGTTCGCTGGTGGCGGGCGCGAAGTTTCGCGGTGAGTTCGAGGAACGTTTGAAGGCGGTACTCAAGGAAGTAACCAGCGCCGAGGGTAACATTATTCTCTTTATCGACGAATTGCATACATTAGTTGGGGCGGGAGCAGCCGAGGGGGCGATGGACGCATCTAATATGCTCAAGCCGATGCTGGCGCGTGGCGAACTGCATTGCATTGGAGCGACAACGCTGGACGAGTACCGCAAGCATATCGAAAAGGATGCCGCGCTTGAACGGCGCTTCCAGCCGGTGATCGTCAATCAGCCAACGGTTGAGGATACTATCAGCATTTTGCGCGGGCTGAAACAGCGTTACGAGGTGCATCACGGCGTCAGTATTCAGGATAGCGCGCTGGTCGCTGCCGCTGTACTCTCTAATCGCTATATTACAGATCGCTTCCTGCCGGATAAGGCTATTGATCTGATTGACGAGGCGGCCAGTCGCCGCCGCGTGGAACTTGATAGCACGCCCGGCCAGATCGACGCGCTGGACCGGCGCATCCTGCAACTAAAGATGGAGCAGGAGGCGCTGAAGAAGGAGAAGGACGCGGCCAGTCACGAACGCCTGGCAAAGGTGGAGCAAGAGATAGCGAACCTGACCGAGCAGTTGCATCCCCTGAAGCTTGCACTGG
>DAHVFL010000258.1 GCA_027316975.1 Chloroflexota bacterium
ATCAATTTCCCGGTATACAAGGACAACTCCACCCTACAGTTGGCGTTGCCCCAGGGTACCATTGACTGGGCAGGCTACTTCTCGCCCACGCTCAATCAAGACTTCGTGCAGAAGAACCCAAAGTTCAACTACCTCTTCATGGATGCCATCAACCTCTACTCGATCTGCGTCAACCAGAAGGACCCCGTTGTCGGTGGCGCGGCTGGTCTACCCGTTCGCCTGGCGCTCAGTTCGGCCATTGACCGCACGCAGATCGCCCAGCAGGCTACCGCCGGTCTTGAGCCTCCCGGAAGCGTAACCGGCCTCGTTCTCCCGACCGCGAAAAGCTGGCTGGCCCCCCAGTATGCCAACCTGCCAACAGGCGCTGATGTCGCGACGGCAAAGAAATACCTGACCGGCGCTGGCTGGACGCTGGGTTCCGATGGCTACTTCCAGAAGAACGGCAAAGACCTCACCCTCACGTTGAGAAGTGTTGACACCTATTCAGACTGGAACGCCGCAGCCCAATTGATCCAATCTGAAGCGAAGGCCGTTGGCATCAAAATCAACAATGTCACCGTTGCTGAGAACAACTACTACACCCTGCGCGCGAATGGCAAGTTCGACTACCAGATGATGTTCTGCGGCATGGTTGGCGGCCCCACGCCGTACTACCTGTATAACAATTACCTGAACAGTTCCTTGATCGGCCAGGGCAAGACCAACTTCGTGGCCTGGAACGACCCCAAAACCGACCAGTTCCTGACCCAGTATGCCTCAACCTCTGATCAGTCTGTACAAATGCAGGCCATCCAGGGTATCGAGCAAGTCTTCGTCCAGAACCAGCCCTTCATTCCCCTGTGGACTGGCGCTGACTACGATGAATACACCACCCGGCGCTTCACCGGTTGGCCCACTCCCACCAACCCGTACTCCAGCGGCAGCCCCAACACTGCCCCTGACATCGAGCAGGTCATCCTGCACCTGGTACCCGTTTCGTAGTTCACATCAGAGGGTGGGCCTCGCGCCCATCCTCTATCCTGACAAATTTTAACAAACGGGCATGGGGAACGGCTTATCACGTCCCCCCGTCCGTCTCATACGGGTAGGTTTTATAGGAAAAGAACCGGCGAGGTAGGAGGTGTCATGCTGAGCGCAGCGAAGAATCTCTCGCCAGGCATCACGCAGATTCTTCGCTGCGCTCAGCATGAGAGGCGAGACCGCCGCGTTTCAAAAAACCTATCAGTGAAAGCCACCGTCCTGATGATTTTTAACGACCAAACTGGTAATAATGCACGGCCTCGTCCTGTAGGGACAAGGGGCGGATGTGGGGCAGGGTGGGGGCCTTGTGCTTGTCCTCGTTGGAATACGATCCCGCTTGAGTTCCAGAATATATCGTGGGGGACGGTTCTGGAACCCCAGGCGAATTGCCCTCCGGCGAGGACAAGCGCAAGGCCCCTACAGAACACGGGACGCAATCGTTCTATAATCGTTCATCACACCTCATCAAGCACGCTTGATAGGGTACAATAAAAACTATCCGAATTCGTTGACTGTCAAAGCAACTACGTCGCGTTGTGAAGAAGGAGTAACTCGTGCGCCATATACTCCGCCGTATTTTATTCTACGCCTGCGCTGTCTGGGTGGCTATTACACTCGATTTTTTCATTCCACGCCTGGCTCCCGGCGATCCGGTCGCGGCACTCGTGGGCAAAATGTCAATTAAGGGCTATGTCACCCCTGCCATGCAACAAACGCTCGCAGCCGAGTTCGGTCTGAACACGCGCGACTCCCTCGTGGTGCAATACTTCAAGTATCTCAACAATATACTACACGGCAACATGGGCAATTCCATCCAGTATTTCCCTACGCCTGTCTCGCAAATCATCGAGCAGGACATCGGATGGTCCATCATGCTCGGCGCTGTCGCGGTTCTCATCAGCTTCGCGCTTGGATGCCTGTTCGGCATCATTACGGCATGGAAGCGAGGCAGCGTGCTTGATACCGTACTCTCGCCAGCCATGAACTTCCTGTCGGCTATCCCGTATTTCTGGCTGGCCTTGCTTTCACTCTTCATCTTCGCCTATTTGCTCAACTGGTTTCCCCTGACCGGTGGAGCTTATGACGAATTGAATTTCTCGCCTGGCTGGTCGCTTGACTACATCGGCAGCGTCATTCAATACGCCTTCCTACCCGCCCTGACACTGGTAATCTCCTCGCTGGCTGGCTGGATGCTGACCATGCGCAATTCTATGATTACCACGCTCTCAGAAGACTACGTATTGATGGCGCGCGCCAAGGGCTTATCCGAGGGCCGCGTTATGTTTCGCTATGCAGCGCGTAACGCCATCTTGCCCAATATCACCGGCTTCGCCATCGCCATCGGCACCATTGTGGGCGGCCAGCTTCTCACCGAAATGGTCTTCTCCTATCCCGGCATCGGCTACGCTCTCTTCCAGGCCGTCGGCGAGCAAGATTACGCCATGGTGCAGGGCGTCTTCCTGATTATCACGCTGGCCGTGTTGGGCGCGAACTTCCTGGCCGATTTACTCTATGCCTTCCTCGATCCCCGCGTGCGCGTAGAGTAGAAAGGAGCGCGTAGCTATGAAAACTGGGGAAATTACCGGCCCTGTGGTGGACGCTATCAATCGCGCCCCTGCACCCGATCAATTTTATACCCGCGTCCTGCATATCCTGCTCAACGTCTGGCGCGCCATGACTTCCAGCCGCAAAGTGGCCGCTGGCAGCGCCATCGTCGGTACCTTCATCCTGGTTGGCATATTCGGACCGTTGTTCATGCGCTACGACCCCGAAGCCACGTCGAACCTCTTCATCGCTCGCCCCTCGGCGGCGCACTGGCTGGGTACCACCGTCGTTGGACAGGATATCTTCAGCCAGTTGATTAACGGCACGCGCACCAGCGTCTTCTGGGGTATCGGCACCGGGCTGCTCGTTACCCTGCTCTCTATGCTGGTTGGCCTGGTTGGAGGCTACTTCGGCGGCTGGATCGACGACGCATTGACGCTGCTCACCAACGTCTCGCTGGTGCTTCCCGCGCTCCCCCTGGCAATCGTTCTCGCGGCCTACCTGCCACGCGGCCCATTGACCATCTCGCTGGTCATTATCTTTACGAACTGGGCCTGGCAAGCTCGCGTCTTGCGCGCGCAAACCCTCTCCATGCGCAACCGCGAGTTTGTCACTGCCGCGCGTTCCAGTGGCGAACACACCTGGCGCATCATCTTCTTTGAGATTTTCCCCAACGAAATCGGTATCGTAGTCGCGGGTTTCGTCAGCACCACCATTTACGTCGTACTGACATGGGCCGCGCTCGAATTTCTCGGTCTGGGCGACGGTACCATCCCCAGTTGGGGCAGCATCCTCTACTGGGCGCAACAAGCAGGCGCGTTAGGCGGCGAACTCTGGTGGTGGTTCATCCCTCCCGGTGCCTGCATCGCCCTGCTGGGCGCGGGCCTCTCCCTCATCAACTTTGGCATCGACGAAATCGCCGACCCACGCCTGCGCCAGGATGCCAACCCCAAAAAACTGCGCAAGGCGGCAGCATAATCGCCCTGCCGCCCGAAATTCTCATTCTGGACGAACCCACCACAATCCACCACCGCGCTCGATGTCGTGGCGCAGCGCGAAAAACTGAACTTCGCGGTTATCTTCATCTCAGGAGATGATCACCCATACGTCTCCCACAGTCTTCCCGCCTGTCACACGCAAGTCCCAGCAACCAGCGGTAGGAAATTTGAATGCTGTCCCCCATTCTGTGCCAGGGCGCGCCCAATTTGAGCCGCCATGCTTCTGCAAAAAAAGAGGCAGAAGACGCTCTCCTCGCGGACCAAGGGCAACCACCTGGATGGGGTCCTGGAAGCTCTCACCATCTTTCCAGATAATCTTCCCATACGTATTTACCGGTGGGACTCCACCCAAAAACAGACTCCAGAGGTCTCTGGCTGGAGTTGTACCCGGTGCCTCAGGACCACCGATGGTAGTGGTAGAGGTGTTCAGAGGGGAGGGAGGACGGCATCCAGGAGATCCCAGCAGAACAGTAGGAGTGGGAGAAGCGGGTGACGATACGGGAGTGGACGCGCCAGAAGAACACGCTGCAAGCAGAACAGGCAGCAAAATGATCGCCTTTCGTAAAACATGTGCTCGTTTCATTGGTTTCATCTACGCGGCTCCTTTCGCTTCTATAAAATGCACTACAAGCGATTTTAACCGCAGAACTTGAAATGATGCTGAAAAGGTTCAGGCACATGCTCCTGCTATCACCCTTAGCTTATTGACAAACAGAGTTACATACTTTACAATAAAATGTACCACAGTGTATCTTCTCCAACCTGGAAAGTATTGAAGGGGTGATGTTACAATGAAACTGCGCGATTGGATGCTATATCGCTACTCCCAACCCTTTTTCTGCTCTTCCACCCACGCTCCCAGCCTCTTTCTGCGCTAATCCGCCGCAAGAGCATCCAAAGAGATATCTTGCCATCTCCTCTTAGTCTCAGAAATACTGGCATTTCCACATTCAACGATGAATTCGCATTTGTATGCACGAGTCATATGGTTCGATTCTCCTTATCGTTTAGCGCGCAAAGTTTTTCTGATCGACGTGATGAATTTCCACCACAGTAAGGACAGGGTCCATGCAAAAAAATGCCGAAAGCAGCCAGCTACACACGCTTGATAGTTCTTCATTACAGGTAAGCTGGCAGGTCAGACTCGATTTGCGCGTGCTCCGCTATATGGCTCAAAGCGTTCATTTCCGCTTGCTACGCTCAGCATCCGCGGCTACATTCCCTTCAATAGAGTACATAGTAGAGCGTCGCAAACGCACCCATCGCGTGATCATCTACCAGCAGCAAGAGAATGTACTTCAGGCCCGCCTTTTATTCGTCGGCTTCGTCAGCGGCAGGCAACCGCATGTACGTCCGGGTATCGCGCAAGAGATACAGCGAGTAGACCAGCTATTCATATCCGAGTTAACACACAACGCCGGCCTGCTCAGCTATTCCTCACTCGAACTCAATCCAGGACAATGGTACAACCTCGTCCTGCTCAGTGATCTCGCCGCGAAAACATACTTCAAGGAAAGCAGCACCCACCGCTACGCCGCCTACGACCTCGCGATGCACTACTACGCCTGGATACGCCTGCACAACGGCATCATGCCCGGCGGCCTGGAAAGCAAAAACATGCTACTACAAAGCACGAAATACTACACATTCCCGGCTATAGGACAAAAACCCGTTATGCAAGAACTGCTTTATACAAGGAACTAGCAGAGATGAACGAACACATACAAGACCTGGTGATAGTCGGCGGTGGCGTCATGGGACTCATGACCGCCTACGCCGCCGCGTCCTTGAGCAACCACCTCACCATTATCGAGAAGTCGCATATTGGCGATCCGAAAACCGCCTCGTTCGGTTACACGCGATCCATCAGAAACGATTATCTCGACCCATTCTACGCCCGGCTGGCCTACCAGGCGCGCGCACTCTGGCTCGAACTTGAGCGCAAAGCCGCAGAACCGTTCATTATAAACTGCGGCTGTTTGAATATCGCCAAATCGAACGTCACGCCCAACCTCGCTGAGACCTACGCCGAACAAAGCTACCGCGTACTCGCCGGCATCCATTTGAAAACCGAAGCCTTCACCCGCGAGACGTTAAGCCAGCGATTCCCCCAGTTTGATGTCGATATGGCGCGCCTGGATGTCGAAGCCGGCTTCATCTATGTTCCACACGTCACCCACACGCTTCAAACTGCATTGCAAGCACACCATGTAAACATCCTTGAAGAGACCGAGATTACCGCCATCGAACAACAACCCGACCGCATACGTATAACCACCAGCGCCGGGCAGCTTCTCACGCGCAAACTGGTCATCACAGCCGGATTAGGCACCAACGATGTGCTTGCGCGTATCACCGGCTGCCAGGCGCGTTACCCGCTCCAACCAGACCGGCCCAGCCAGTGCAAATATTACATGCCCCCGCCAGAAAAGCTGCCTATGTTTACATCGGACGCTCTCCCCGTCTTTGCCTACCTTGATGCCGGCATCTACGGCCACCCCATCCTCAACGGCAAGACGCCCGGCGTGAAAATCGGCTTCTACAACCCGCCCGACGCCACGCTCGCCCATAGCCACATCAATAACATCGCCGCCTTTGTGGAAGAGTGTATGCCCACCCTGCGAGACGCCTCAAACATCGTCGTAACCGGTGTCGATCAATGTTTCTACGATCTCGTGGCCGACGACAACTTCATCATCGGCCCTCTGCCCGGCTTCCCAAACATCACCGTCGGCGTCGGCTGGCGTGGCACCGGCTACAAATACGCCCCCTGGGTCGGCCAGACCCTCATGCAACTGGCCCTCCAGGAAGGCACCGTCTACGACATCAACCGCTTTTCGCCCCGGCGATTCGCGGATAAGGGTGGTGGCAATCCCCGCCACCTGTCATCCTGAGCGCAGCGAAGGATCTGCTCCTGCCCGGCGAGAGATCCTTCGCTGCGCTCAGGATGACAGCCGTGTTTACGTGAACGCCTCTGGGGCTTGCCCCCGCCCTGGTAGGGCATCCGTATAGGGTACGGGCGGGGCTTGCCCCCGCCCTGGTTTGTCCAGCGTCCGGGCTTGCCCCCGCCCTGGTTTGTCCAGCGTCCGGGCTTGCCCCCGCCCTGGTTTGTCCAGCGTCCGGGCTTGCCCCCGCCCTGGTTTGTCCAGCGTCCGGGCTTGCCCCCGCCCTGGTCTATGTAGTAAGTTAAAAGAATAGGAGCAACTAATGACCAATACGACTACCACCGGCATACTTGAACGCCTGCAACAGGGCATCGTCCAGGGAGCCGAAGGATACGTA
>DAHVFL010000259.1 GCA_027316975.1 Chloroflexota bacterium
GTGCCGGTGGTGGTAAACAGGATCATGATGCCGATGATAAAGCCCACATCGCCGACGCGGTTCGCGATAAAAGCTTGAATTGCGGCGGTGGATGGTTGGGGACGATCTTCAGCAGGTCTGGCCCGCTTATTGATCCAGAAGCCGATTAGCAGGTAGGAACTCAAACCCACCAGTTCCCACCCGATGAAGATCACCAGGAAGTTCTGCGCAAACACGATCACCAGCATGGAAAAGGTGAAAAGCGAGAGATATGAAAAGAAACGCGCATAGCCCGCCGAGTTTTCCATGTAGCCCTGCGAGTAGAATTGCACCAGCAGCGAAATGGTCGTTACTACTACCATCATCACGATAGCCAGCGTATCTACGCGGAAGGCAATTACATAACTGGCCGTTCCCTGTGAGAACCAGTCATAGCTCAGCACCTGAACGCCATCTGGTGGCAGCGTGAACCCGGAAATGTTGATCACACGCGCCGAGTCGAGCAGTAGCAGCCAGGAGTAGATACAGGCCAGCGCGACAATCAGAATACCGGCATAACCGCTCACCCTGGCACCCGTTGTCAGGCGCGGAACTTTGGGGTCTTCGTCGTCGTCTTCTCCGTGCTCGCCGTGGTCTTCGCCCTCTGAACCGTGCGCTTCAACGGTATGTTCTTCCGCGTGTGTCGTGATGGCAGCTATACGCGGGCGCGTGGCGAGGTCCCACATGCGCGTCCCAAAAATAATTACCGCGAAGGAGAACAGTGGCGAGAGTAAAATCAGCCACGAAGCTTGATAAAATGCCATAATTTGTTCACCACTTCATCATATTGATCTCGCCAACATCGACCGTGCTGCGCTTGCGGTAGATCGAAATAATCATTGCCAGCGCCACTGCCGCTTCCGCGGCGGCAACGGTGATGATAAAGATGGCGAAGATTTGCCCGGTCAGATAGGTCGAGTAGGGTTTGACTTTATTAAAGAAGGAAAAGCCAACCATCGTCACGTTGACGGCGTTGAGCATGATCTCGATGCCCATCAAAACCGCAATCGCGTTGCGTTTTGCCAGAGCGCCATAGAGTCCAATGCAGAAGAGTAGTGCGCCCAGCACCAGGAAATGGTTTAAGGTGAGTCCCATTGGATGTTTAGTCCTCCCTGCCAACCACTATCGCGCCCACGATAGCTACGAGCAGCACCAGCGAAGCAATTTCAAATGGAAGGACGTAGCTGTAGCAGGTGGGGCTGTACAGGAGTTGGCCGATATAGGTGACGTTGTTCGTTGGCAGCGTGCAGGCGCTTGTAGTGCCATAAGCCGTGCCGCTACCGCCCTGCGCGGTGGAATACTGGCTGAGTGTGGCCGCAAAAATAATTGCCGCTCCCACCAGCGTGCTGATGATCGCTGCTAACCACCACTGCTTGTTGTTGGGGTTGCTGCTCCCGCCCAGGTTGGAGGTGCGCGTCAGCATCAACGCGAAGAGTACCAGGATGGTGACTGCTCCCGCGTAGATCAGTATCTGTACGATAGCGATAAATTCAGCATTGAGCAAGAGGTAAATACCAGCAGCCATCGCGAACAGGACGATCAAGGCCAGGGCGCTATGCACAATATTGCGCAGCCCTACCACCAGCAACGCAGAACCCACCAGGATGATAGCAATGATCCAGAAGAGTAAGCCTGTTAGATCCATAAAAAATAAGCCTCCTCAAACATATTCCCATGTGTTTGTCTTCTTTGTTCCATATGCTACTTTTATTGTATCATGCCAGATGCCGGCAGCGCACATCTTCCCTTGCCGCCTCAGGTATGTGGAGAGAGTGCCTGTCATCCTGAGCGCAGCGAAGGATCTCCGTGTCCGGCGAGCCAGATCCTTCGCTGCGCTCAGGATGACAGGCAAAACACGTCTCACATGCGCTCACGGAAAGCCTATCTCCACATATCTGTTGCCGCCTGCGGCGGTGGGTTAAGAGGAGGGAGTCTGCGGGCGAAATTGCCCGCAGACTCCCTCCTCTTTTTTTGCGAACCGCGAAGTGGTGAAGATTTCACATCATCATAGGACACGCAAGACACCCACCGGAAGTGTCGCTACAGGGATTCTAACAGAACGCGCCAACCCTGACAAGGGCAATAATGAGACAATTGGCCTACCTATCCTTTCATTTTTATGCATATGCGTCTATATTGATAGAAACGCGCCACATAGTGTCTCGCGTGTTATAATTAAAGCGCTCATATTGACACAGGATAAGGCAAAAATAACTTCGATGAGTATCATACAAACAATGACTGATGACATACTTTCTGACTATGATACCTGCCCTGGATGTGGCGCGACCCTGCCTCACGGCGCGGTTTTCTGCGCCTCCTGCGGCGAACGCCTGGATCGAGAAAAGAGCTTGACGGACCTGTTGCAAGACGAACAGGATATCAGCGCGCGCTATCGCATTATTTCTCTGGTACGTCGCCGTCCCTCCATCAATCTCTACCTCGCGCTCGATATCCAACCAACCGCGCATGGGCGCGTCGTGGGTATGCGCGCTATTGATCTAACTTCTCTCGACGAGCAGGCGCGTTTGAGTGTGATTGCGCAGGCGCGGCAGGAGTATGACCTGCTGCGGCGCTGGCAACCGCCCTATGTAATGCGCGCCATTGATCTGCGCTACGCGCAAGGGCATCTGTACACAATAGCGGGCTTCGCGCCCCAGATTGCAACAGGAGAGCCAGTAGCGACACCCCTTGCGGGTGTCCCCTCACAACTCCCCTCAGATGAAGCGTCGTTTCACGGGACACCCACAAGGGGTGTCGCTACTGAAACCATCCAGGAGGCAACCAGGGAAAATTGGCCGCGCCTCACAACCCTTCAAGACTTTCTCCAGAGCGGTCAGGGGTTGCCCTCCGAAAAACGCGCTCTGCAAATTATGAGTTACCTTTGTGCGGCGGTGGACAGCCTGCATGGTCATCAGATCAGTATTGGCGATCTCGACCCCTCCACTGTGATTCTGAATGGCACAACCGTGGACGATCAGCCGGGCCTGATGATTTCGTGGTTACTACCGGCCGCGCGCGCTGCGCTGTCACCAGGGGCTGCCGCGTCACTGCTATCGTATTTCATCGCGCCCGAAGCCTTGCGTGACGAAGGGGATGCGCGTTCGGATATCTACAGCCTGGGAGCCATTTTTTACCTGCTTCTCACCGGTATGCCGCCGGAGGAGTCAACCCTGCGTCACCACAACCGTTTGCGCACGCCACACGAGATCAATCCGCGTATGAGCCTGCACATTAGTGAAAGTGTGATGCAGGCGCTGGCGGTCGATCCGAACGAGCGTTTCCAGACCGTCGCGGCTTTTAGCGAGGCGCTGCGCAATTCGCGTTACAGGCGTCCGGTATCACAACCTGAAACGCCGGGCGAGCTATCGCCCGAAATCGAAACAGTGCGCATCTTGCCCCTGTCATACAAAGACCTGGCGCGCTGGCGGTCCGGGCGAGCGAAAAAACATGCACCGGCCCCGGTCGCGGTGCCACCTGGTCCTACAACTCCCCACCCATCTATGGCGCCTGAAGAAGCAGCCCCGGTTGAGGCCGACTGGAAACAGTCCCGTCCCCCTGAACCAGTTCCCGAAACGGATGGGGAAGTAGATACCCTGCGGTTGAACCCTGAGAATCTCCCTCGTTTTTACTCTCCTCCTATAACCGCGAGCGATGTGCCTGTAACGCCGGATGGCGATAGTAATGGCCATTATGCTACCGGACAGGCGAAAGAAAAACCCGCAAACGAACCACCAGCAGAAAACTGGACATGGCAGATGCCTCAAACTCCTGCGCCCAAAAATGCATCGAAACCGCTCGCCCCACCCGTTCTACCGGCGCGTTCGTGGAGGCAGCGCATTGCAGGACTGTTGTCCGCTATCAACCCGCGTAACCTTGTAGGGACGCGATTTATCGCGTCCGCCACCCGACCCGCGTCCGCCACCCGACCCGCGTCCGCGCCCCGACCCGCGTCCGCACCCCGACCCGCGTCCGCGCCCCGACCCGCGTCCGCGCCCTTCGCGCCGCATGTCACTTCCGCGCCTCCTGCAACGCCTGGTCTTAAAAGATCGCCGGATATACATACCTGGATTGAGCAGATCAAACACGCGGTTCTGGGAAAGCAAGAGCATATGATTGCTGCGGCGGCTATCATCGAAACGCCCCTGCGCGTGTTACCCGATCAGCTTTACACTATGCGTATGCATGTTATGGGCAGAAACCAGGCTGAATCTTCAACGGAAATGCGACAGAGTTCAGGAGGTTTGAGCGCCCTCGCGCATGGCGATGTCGCGGTGATCGAAGTGCGTTCGGTGCTGCAAGAAAGCTACGCCTATGTTGTGCAGATGGCAACCGTCACCATCCCGGCGGAAGGATACGTCGCCGAAGTGTCCATCCCTATGCAGCCACTTTCAAGTACCCCAACGGGACGGCGCGACCGCCTGCATATCTTTTTCCTGAACGAGCAGCGCCACCCGCTTTATGAGAAACCCTTCGTGCTGGAAATTTTCGTCTCCCATCACGTCAAGCGCGGCAGCGAAGGCCACCACGTCCTGACCATCCCTGTGTAGAGACGCGAACCAGTCGCATCGGTTCTAATGAATTTTGCCGACCGAATGCAGCAATGCGCGTTGTCCCGTCCTGTGGGGACAAGGGGCGGATGTGGGGATGGGTGGGGGCCTTGTGCTTGTCCTGGTGGCAATGCGATTCGCCTGGGTTGCGTGAGGCCTGCTGGTCGCACCCCCACCAGGACAAGCACAAGGCCCCCTTGTCCCTACAGGAGACGACTTCCATTACCGAATTCGGTCGGCAAAATTCATTCGGAATTGGAGTCTAAAAGAGGGTGGGTGATGAACCAGCTCCGGCAATCAAAAGGAGTTTCGCCGGGTTCGGGTTGCACGGGTGTATAGCTGCCATTGGATTGCAACTCGTGCGCATTGATTGTATCGGCCAGCAATGGCTTCAAGATGCGTTCGTAAATTGCCGCTCGTAGCAACGGGTCCTCGATGGGAAATAATGTTTCCACGCGGCTATCCAGGTTGCGCTGCATCATGTCCGCGCTTCCCAGGTAGATCTCTTCTTGCCCGCCATTGCCAAAGGAATAGATGCGGCTGTGTTCCAGAAATCTGCCCACGATGCTGCGTACTCGGATGGTTTCGCTCACCCCTGGAACACCCGGACGCAGGCAGCAGATGCCGCGCACAATCAGGTCGATACGCACTCCGGCCTGCGATGCGCGATACAGGCTATGCACAATCTCAGGATCAACCAGCGCATTCATTTTGAAAAGCAGGTAGCCGTTACCGAGTTCGGAGTGCATACGAATTTCTCGCTCGATACGTTCTACAATCGCTTTGCGCAGGTAGAGCGGGGCCACAATCAGCTTTGCATAACTGTTCTGGCGCGCGTAGCCGGTCAATGCGTTGAACAGACGTGATGCATCTGCGCCGATCTCCGGGCGAGAGGTGATCAGGCAGAGGTCCTCATATATGCGCGCTGTAGTCGCGTTATAATTTCCCGTACCAAGATGCACGTAGCGGCGCAAGCCATCTGCCTCTTTGCGCACGACGAGCGCGACCTTCGCGTGTGTTTTCAGCCCGACCAGGCCATACGCCACGTGAACTCCTGCCTGTTCTAATGCTCTGGCCCATTCGATATTGTTCTCTTCATCGAAACGCGCCTTGAGTTCAACCAGCACCGCAACCTGTTTGCCATTCTCGACCGCCTCCTGGAGCATCGACACGACGGATAAGTTTGTGCCAACACGATACAGCGTCTGTTTGATTGCCAGCACATCGGGATCGTGGGCAGCGGCGTGAATGAATTCAATCACCGAATCGAAGCTATCGTAGGGATGGTGCATCAACAGATCATGCTGTCGTATGGCGGCAAAGAGATCGCTGCCTTTATGCAACTGCGCGGGTGTGCGAGGCGTAAAAGGCGGGTCTTTCAATTCGGGGCGTTCGAGGCGATACAGCTCCATGACATCGCCCAGGCCCAATGGCCCGTCAATGATACTCAGGTCGTCAACTGTGATTTCCAGATACTCCAACAGAAGGTCGCGCATACGCTGCGGCATCGATGGATTGACTACCAGGTTTACTACCGCTCCAAAGCGGCGCTCGCGCAGACCCTGCTCGATGCTTTCGAGTAGATCGGAAGATTCATCTTCGAGGATTTCGATATCCGCGTCACGCAGGACGCGAAACGCATAGCTTTCCAACACATCGAAGCCAGGAAAAAGCATGTCGAGTTGAGCCGCTATGACCTGTTCCAGCCAGACGAAGGCCACCGCTCCCGATGCTCCTTTGTCCAGCGGAACAGGCACGAGGCGCGGCAGACTTGGTGGCACCTTGACACGCGCGAAGTGGTCGCCGGAAATAGCCACGGCCAGGTTCAGGCTGCGATTGGAGATATGGGGGAATGGATGGCCCTGGTCAACCGCCAGTGGTGTCAGCACAGGAAATACTTCGCGCTCGAAATAGGTACGCGTACTGTCGCGTTGTGGCGCGTCCAGTTGTTCGTAATCCAGAATATAGATAGAATGATCTGCCAGCATGGGAATCAATTCGTTGCGCCAGTAATGGCAGACTTCTTGCACCAGCGCGGCCAATGTCTGGCGCACAGATAGCATCTGTTGCTCTGCTGTCAGACCGTCGGGACTCAGCGACGGCACATGTGCCACCAACTGATCTTTCATGCCAGCCACGCGCACCATGATAAATTCATCCAGGTTGGTGTCAAAAATGGAGAGAAACTTGACACGTTCCAGTAACGGGTGGCGGCTATCCTGTGCCTGCTCAAAAACGCGGCGATTGAA
>DAHVFL010000025.1 GCA_027316975.1 Chloroflexota bacterium
GTATCGAGAAAGACAAGGAAGGTATGCAACGCCTCTTGCAACTGGTCTGGCATCAGGGTATAGGTAATGCGCAACCAGAAACCAAGCTGCTGCTCCCATACGCGCTGTTCCAGACCAAAACAGGGACCGATTTGTGTCTCAATCCCTGTAGTAAGGTAGAGGTTGACGCTAAAATCAAAAAAGTTGCCGGGTATCGCATTGATTTTTACCAAAGTGTTAAACGCGGACTTTTTGTCGAAGCGCATACTCACATTGTTCCCTAACGTTTCCAGAGCCAGGTCGAAGTTGCGCCCATAAAAAGAAAGATTGCGCTGTACAAAGGCGCTGTATTTATCGTAGGCCTTTTCAATATCGTGTGTAGCATTTGGTCCCTGACCAATATCGTACCACTTGCTTACGTTTTGAATAATGGTCTGCAAAGGTTGTTCAGGAGAGCGCTGTGTCTCTTTCTCGATATGCCGTTGGAGAGAGATGAAATTGATTAGGTCGGTATAGATGGTAGGGGGGCAACACTGAATGCGCTCGCTGATAAAGCTCAAATCGCGTGCGATAGATGGGCTGGCAGTTGCAAGGTAGCCCAGGCGCAGGCCCGCCAGATTATAGTTTTTAGAGTACGACCTGACAGTAAAAACTCTTTCCAGACACTGTCTGGCGTGAGCGACTTCTTCGAACGTGACGAAATCTTTCTGGTCATAGACTAAATCAGCAAATACGGTGTCGGAGAGGATACTCAGGTCTCGTTCACATGTAAGATCGATCAGTTCCTCTATTTCGGCGCGCGAATAATATTCGCCTGTAGGGTTGGAGGGGTGCGCGATGACAAGCATCTTCGTATTTGGCGTGAGCGCAGCCCTCACTTCGGCCGGAGTAGGGAGGAAGCGAGGAGGATGAGGGGCAGTGACCGGGCAATGAGTGAGCAGGTGACATGGTATGGCGAGCTTGTCAGCAATAAATTGGAACACATAGTATGAGAGGCCGAGAACAAGCACGCTAGCTGTAGGGTAGCGTTGCTTGATATACTCAAATACCAGATTAATAGCGCCTGTGCCGCCAGATGTGATGCAGACCCCCTGAGGGGGATAGATCATCTCTCCGGTCGATGTCAACATGGCGCTTTCGCTCCTGCGTAACGCCTCTTGAGCCGAATATGCGCCTTGCGGAGCCGAGTAATTGACATAGTAGTCGGTCTTATACAACCCCTTTTGTGCCTGAAACAGGAACTCATCCAACGTCGGGAGCGGGGAAATGCCTGCTGAGAGTTTTGTACAGCGACCGACATGGGCTAAGACAGCCTGACGTAGATGGGGTGAAAAATTCAGTAAGACCTCGTTGGCATGATAGTAACCTGGCTGGCGTCGACTTACGGTAAGAATCGGATCCTTGAATTGTTGCATAGAAGTCGAAACATCTAAAATCTGCCTGCGGATCTCAGTTGTACTCGCTGTTGAACTCATAAAAGTGTTTCAAGCAATAGCAAATCGATTCCCTCCACTGAATTCTGCTGCTCATCGCTCCCAGAACGGGAACAGGAACTGGTTCGTGCTCGGGAGTGCTTGCGGCATCGACGCTCCCTCATGCGCAGGTGTTTCTGGCAATGTGACTATTCAGTTCAGTTCCCCATGCCAGTGCCAGTAAAAATGACATGTATTCTCAATGGTGGTCATCATGATGATCGTCATATCCCCCATGACCCCAACCGTGACCATACCCATGATCATAATAGTGATGTAGCAGGTGGGGGTTCGCATGGTAATCGACATATGGCACCGGCATCGGATACATCGGGGCAGCAAACCCGGTAGGATCGTAGCCGCTTTGATAACCATAGGGTGGCGGGTACGGTTGACCCTGTGCATAGGGCTGCTGGGGATAGGGTTGTTGCTGATAGGGCTGTGGCGGCGCATAGGACTGCTGGGGATAGGGTTGTTGCTGATAGGACTGTGGCGGGTACGCTTCTTGCTGATAGGGCGGTGGCGCTTGCTCAACAGGGTAAGACATCGTTGGCGGGTATCCGGGCGATGATTGCGCCGCCAATTCGGCCACTCCAATACCATCTTCCGTACTCTGCTTGAGTGTCAAGATCTCTTGCCCGTTAAAGGACACGACGTAGCCGGCACCCAATTCAGACAACGCAATGCCATTTCCTGTGGCGAAAGACAATCCATGCACTTTTCCCTCATCATCAACTACCTGCGCTAGCGGCTGTAACGGAACTCGCATGTTGCGCAGGCTCGTAATCAAGTTGCGGCCATCATGGGTGACAGGTTGGATGGTAAAGATTTTCCCCTCCTGCTGAAGGGTTTGGAACTGCTGAAGATCGGTTCCCTGGAAAACTTGTATTTTCATGTCTACTGCCTTTCAAAGCATCACTCTCTCTCTGTTTTTCAGTGGTGGCAAGGATGCTATGATATCTCCTGGTGATAGCCTTCATCATCATGACGTTCGCGACCGCCAAATAGGTGTTTCTACTTATATCATTTCTACGAATTCACTACGGGAAAAGTTGCACGAATCAATGGAGCATTCAGGAATACTACGGAGCAAGGGCGTTGGTTTGCCACAATCGCACCATCTATGTAGAATACATATTACCAGAAGAGGTTTGGCTTCGTTCTATTTATGAGAGGTTGAAAAATGCAATCAAAGGAGCGGCAGGCAAAATGGTAGTGTTAATTATTATGGCGTTCGTGTACGTATCATGAGCTACGCCATCGTCCGCAATCGGAATGTGAACAGCGATCTTAACAAGCTATATCCAGAAGACCGTTCTATCCACGAGTGGTATCGCTTTGTGCTTTCATTCCCGCCGCATCTTGTTCGCCAATATCTTGAGCGATTTAGAGTTACGCTCGACCAAAGAGTCTTGGATCCGTTTTGTGGTACAGGTACGGTCCTGGTTGAGTGCAAAAAATTGGGCATTGCTGGCGTGGGGATTGAGGCAAATCCGATGGCGCATTTTGCCAGCCAGGTAAAAGTCGATTGGAATGTTGCCCCTGATCTCCTGATGGAGCACGCCAGGGTAGTTGCTGAAATTGCTCATGAAAAATTAGAGCAGCAAGGTATCGAAGATAATCCACTCATTCAAATTGTGCAGTATGAGCGTGCATTACTCACATTACCACTTGACAGCCTGAAACTGCTGCTTACCGACTCGATAAGTTCTCTGCCGTTGCATAAAACGCTCGTTCTGCTGCAATGTATAGAAGAACATCGTGATGAACGCTTTTATCGATACGAACGCCTGGCGTTGGCTAAAGCTCTCGTTTTCATAATCAGCAACCTGCATTTTGGCCCTGAAGTAGGTGTTGGTCCTGCCAAACATGATGCGCCAGTCGTTTCGTCATGGTTGACATGCATGAGCGCTATGGCTAATGATTTGCGCAAAGTTCATAGCACAGGAGAAACTAACTCGATAGTTCATCTTGCCGATGCAAGACAGATTGCCCACGTACTTGAGCCTCGGTCCATTGATGCTGTGATTACTTCACCGCCGTACCCGAATGAAAAAGACTATACGCGCACTACGCGCCTTGAGTCTGTATTGCTTGGGTTTATTTCCAACAAAGCAGAATTGCAGGCGCTAAAACGCGGACTTGTGCGCTCTAATACGCGCGGTGTGTATAAAAGCGACGATGACGATCAATGGGTCATGCAGCATCCAGAAATACAGCGCATTGCTCAGGCTATAGAAAACCGGCGTATCGAACTTGGGAAAACATCAGGTTTTGAACGCCTGTATGCGCGAGTGACGAAACTTTATTTTGGTGGTATAGCTCGCCACCTTGCCGATCTGCGCATTACACTTCGTCCAGGAGCGCAACTTGCCTATGTTGTAGGCGATCAGGCGTCCTACTTACGAGTCATGATTCCCACTGGTCAATTACTGGCTGATATTGCGCAATCTCTCGGCTACGAATTAATGGGCATTGACTTGTTTCGTACTCGTTTATCAACTGCAACGAAAGAGCAGTTGCGTGAAGAGGTTGTAGTATTGCGTTGGCCTGGGAGCCACGCAGATACGTGACAAATACGATTGGAGTAGTGAATGGCAGATCTTCCGGCTACAAAGAAGCTGAATCGCTATCAGCAGATCATGGAGCGCATCTTCTTCCGGCATTACAAAGATGGCGATCATGACGTGGCATTTGAACGTACCGATATGGAACTCGCTTCTCAGGAACTTGGTATTGAGCTTCCAAAAAATCTCGGTGATATTCCCTACACTTTTCGTTACAGAGGGTTGCTACCAGCTTCAATTCGAGCCAAAGCGCCTGAAGGGGAAGACTGGATTATCCGGTCATCCGGGCGATCCCGCTATCGTTTTGTTGCTACGACTATTGTGAATATCACTCCAAACAAGCTACTAGCAGAGACGAAAATACCCGATGCGACTCCCGGCGTCATCACCATGTATGCTTTGGGTGACGAGCAGGCCCTTCTGGCAAAGTTACGTTACAATCGCTTAATAGATATATTTACAGGGGTAGCATGTTACTCTCTGCAAAGCCATCTACGCACAACCGTACCTGGTATTGGGCAAGTTGAAACCGATGAAATCTATATTGGTATTGATCGGCGCGGCGCGCATTATATTTTTCCTGTACAGGCCAAGGGCAGCAGGGATAAATTAGGCATCGTACAGATAGAACAAGACTTTGCACTTTGCGCGGACAAATTTCCGTCGTTGATTTGCCGTCCGATTGCAGCCCAATTTATCGAGGATGATTCGATTGCTCTCTTCGAGTTTGAGGAAAGTGCTAATGGGGTAGTTATCTCTTCCGAAAAGCATTACCGGCTGGTTCCGTCAGATAATCTCACTATGGCTGATCTCGATACTTATAGAGCGCGGACTGAATAGCAATGATATAGAGAGGGCAGTATCGTTTTGAAATGCTGACCTCTCTATCTGATTCCATGGTTCTACACCGCCTCAGCCTCGACCTGTTTCACCAGTTGGGCATCTTCCGAATCAAGTGGCAAGACCTGGCAGGCTTCGGGCGCGAAGGAGAGCATGACGTGCTGCGCGACATAATTGTCGCCAGCTTGCTGGCTGGGGATGTCAGCGGTCAGGCTGATGCCTTGCTCGGTGCGCACGTGGAAACGTGTGAAAGGTCCCAGGAAAGTGCGCAGTTCGATGACACCAGGGATATGGTTGCCGGTTGTGTTTGCATCAGTTTCGTTTTGTGTATCTGCCTGTTGTATATTCGTCTCTTCTGGTCGTACCAGCACCAGCACCGCATCTCCATCTTGCATGTCCGCTGTTGGAGGCACATGGAGCAGATAATCTGCTACCTGGCATAGTCCCTGCGAGGCAGATGCCAGCTTGCCGCGAAACTGGTTGCTGCTGCCTACAAAGCTGGCGGCAAAGATTGTGCGCGGATTGCTATAAATCTCTTCGGGCTGATCGAGTTGTTCGATTCTGCCTTTCGCCATCACCGCGATGCGGTCAGAGATAGCCAGCGCCTCTTCCTGGTCGTGAGTGACGTAGATGGCGGTCATTTTGAGTTGTTGCTGGATGCGGCGAATCTCGTTGCGCAGGCTAACACGCACTTTGGCATCAAGGGCCGAGAGCGGTTCGTCCAGCAGCAGCACCTTCGGCTCGACGGCAAGGGCGCGCGCCAGGGCTACCCGTTGTTGCTGTCCTCCTGAAAGCTGGTGTGGATAACTGCGTCCCTTCTCACCCAGGCCCACCAGTTCGAGTAGTTCGGCGCAGCGTTTTTGAATGGTCGCCTTCGGAACATGTTTGATGTTCATACCGAAAGCGATGTTCTGTTCAGCCGTCATGTGCGGGAAGAGCGCGTAGGATTGGAAGACCATGCCCATGGGGCGCTTACTGGCGGCTCGTTGCGTGATATCTTCGCCATCCAGCAGGATATAGCCCTCGCCTGGCACCTCGAAACCCGCAACCATGCGCAGGATAGTGGTTTTTCCGCAGCCGCTTGGGCCAAGTAGTGTAAGAAATTCGCCATGCTCTACGGCTAAATTAATATGATCGACAGCCGTGATGCGCCCGAAGTATTTAGAAATATTTTCCAGTTCAAGAAATGCCATTCTATGCTCCTTATCAGCTAGCGCGCTGCCGCGATTTCAACGTGAGCGCCGCGTTGCCCGGTTGCGGCGCGCCGCGTGCGCACCAGTAAAATGATGCCCAACACACAAAGCAGGGTGAAGATGAAGCTTAAAACCGACAGGACAGCGGCTCTATGCGGATCATTCTGTCCTGTATTGTTCAGGTAAATAGGGAAAGTGTAAAGGCTGAACAGGCTGGCGATAGTAAATTCGCCCATGACCGTCGAGAAGACGAGCAGCGCCGCGCTGATTACACCGGGAAAAATATTCGGTAAAATGATGGTAAGAAATGTGCGCCACCAGCCGCTTCCCAGGCTATAGGCAGCTTCTGACAGCACCGTCGTATTGATGGCGCGCAGGCTATTATCGATAGGACGATACACAAACGGCAGCGCGATTATTACATACGCGCAGACCAGCAACGGCGGGGTATTGACGATATTCAACCCGGCGAGCAAAGGGACAATACCTAGCGATAGCACGTTGATAATCGGGCTATTTGTGCCGTTGTATACCTCGATAATCCCGACTGACAACACGATGGCCGGCATAGCGAACGGGACGAGTGAGAGGAAATCTAGCAAGGGCCGCACTTTTGGCAATCGTAATTGCACCCAGTAGGCCGTTGGTGTTACCAGTACAACGGCGAGCAGCGTTGACGCGAGCGCCAGCTCGAGCGAGAAAACCAGCGTCGTAGCTAAGTCGGGATCGGCGAAGGTGCGTCCTAACGTCGAGAAATCAATGCCATTGCCGGTCGCGAAACCAAAAACTAAGGTTGCTGCCAATGGCACTAACAGGTACATCACCACGACAATCAAAGCGACTTTATTCAAACCAGAGCCACCTTTTGGAGGCTTTTCTTGACGCTTTGGGCCTGTAATTATATCAGCAACTGCTCGTTGCATGATATTGCTGGTACCTGATTGCATTGTACTTACCTCCCTTGCCAGATGTTGACCCGGCGTAGCATCACCGTATAGAGTGTCACTGCCACCATCAAGACAATTACCATGCCAACTGCCAGCGCATTGCCCAGGCCGAAATCAACAACAACATTGCCATTGACGACAAAGTTGATCAGAATAGGCACCAGGTTGATGTTGCCCTGCGCCAGAGCGAAAGCAGTGGCAAACGCACCGAAGGAGTTGGCGAATAATAACATGGTGGCCGCGACTAGCGACGGCATGAGGATGGGTAGCCCGACGCGCCGCCAGTAGGTGAAGTTGGACGCGCCCAGGTTCGTTGCCGCCTCCCGCCACTCAGGACGCAGCCCGTTCAAGGCTGGCAGTGTCAGCAAGATCATCAAAGGCAGTTGGAAGTAAACATAGACGATCACCAGCCCCCAGAAATAATAGATGCTGAAACCGGCATTGTACAGGTCGATGCGAAATATAGTGAGAAAGCCGACTGTAACAAAACCGGTAACGCCCAGGGTTGCCACAAAAGCGAAAGCAAGCGGCACGCCGGCGAAGTTCGCGGCAATGCTGGAAAAGCCAATCAGCAAATTACGCAGCCAGGATGTGCGCAGGGTATACACTCCATACGCCGCGAATCCTCCCAGTACGCCTCCGATCAGAGCTGTGACAACGGAAATGGCAATACTGGTGCCAAAGGCATGAAGATTGCTGGGCAGGGACAGGACGCGCTGGAAATTGTCGAGTGTGAAGCCACCGGTAGTATTATCGGCGAAGCTGCCCTGGATAATGATGATGGCTGGAAAAATTTCAAAGAGCAGGCAGAACAATAAAAATGGCACGAGTCCCAGCCAGCTTGTGAGAGTGTAGCTCCACCCTCTGCCGCCCGGGCGTCTGGCTCTGGAAGCTGCCTTACCGGTCCTTCCATTGAGCGAGGTTTCAGTTACCTCTCCGGCAACCTGTGGTTGCATTTGGCACCTCCTGATAGATTGTCGAATAAGACAGGGAGAAAGGACGCGATTCATGTTATTGCCTATCATAGCACATGCAATCGCGCCCTTCCATACGGTGTCGCTACTGGTTTTTTACGCGCCCAGTACCTGCGAACCCCAGTTGTTGGTGACGATGGTTGATGCCGCCGTCAGTTGACTGATGCTGGGGAACTTGATATTGGCATACTGCGATGCAGGCGGCAGTTTCGCCGCCAGGGCAGCCGGCACTTTGTTCTGGGAGACAAGCGCCTGGTAGCGCGCCGGGTGAGCGTAGCCAGTCAAGTAGAAGAGTTGCCCCTCGTCGGAGAAGATGTACTCGATCCACAGGCGAGCTGCAAACGGATCGGGCGCAGTCTTGTTCACGATAGAGACATATGGACCGGCCAGCGAACCATCCGACGGGATGACCACCGACAGGTTCGGTTTCCCGTTCAATGAATCTCGGAAGCCCAGTCCCAGGTAGTCCCACATGACCGCGATCGCGACTTCGCCCTTCGAGACGTTGGCAATACTCGAACGCGCGACAGTGAAGTTGCCGTTTTTCTTCAGTTTGGCGAAGAAGTCGATGCCGGGTTGGATATTATCCAGGCTGCCGCCATTGGCGAGGGCGGCGGAGTATACCGCAATAAACGCATCGTTGGCCTGCCTGGGATCGCCGTCGATGCCCACCATATTCTTGTAACTGTTGCTGAGCAGGTCAGCGAACGAAGTGGGTGGCTTCTTGACTTTGTCGGTATTGATGACGAAGGCCTGCGCGCCGTAGTATTCGGTACACCAGTTGCCATCCGGGTCTTTGAGGCTGGCATCGATGTCATTCCAGCGCGAGTGTTTGTACGGTGTCACCAAACCCTGCTGAACGGCTTGCGGGCCAAACTTGAAACCCACGTCGCCGATATCACCGTGCGCGCGGGTTTTAGAGTTCTTGAAGACCACCAGTTCCTGCGCCGAGGAATATTCCGCCTCAACCTTATATTCTACAGGCACGCCATAGTTTTTTGTATACCCGGCCAGAATGTCCTTGTAGTCGGCCCATTCCGGCGGGATGCCTATGGCCTGCATCTTGCCTTCTGTCTTAGCGCGCGATATCAAGGTCGGCAGGTCGATGGGGCCTGCCATATTGACAGTGGGTGTCGTACCGCCAGCTGTGGTGCCCCCACATGCCTCGAGAAAAGCAGAGAGCGCGGCGCCTGAAAGGCCGACTGCGCCCGCCCGCTTCATAAACTCGCGACGATTATGCGGGGAAAATAACGGGTTGAATAGCTCACGTTCCCTGCTACTCATGGTAGGTACCTCCTGTGCCTGAATCGATTGGTCCAGTTGACAATGTTAAATTACGCACTTCGCAGACAGTATAGCAAAGATAGAGATGAGTTTCATCTCTAGATGTAGTACGTCGAAAATCACTCGTTTCTTACAGGCAAACTAGCGAAGCCAGCAATATTACTCAGTCTCACCTTCCATACAGATGAGATGTATGCGTAAAGTGTAACAGGTCCAGCAATGACTTCCCAGTACATTCTATACATATACAGGTATGCGGCCTCTGGCTGGAGAAGATGTAAAGGTATGTACTCAGAGAATGAGTATATCTCACCTGGATGGATACCCGATTTGAGTATACCTATCATGTGAAAGTGATAGCAATGGTTATTTTGGAATCTAGCGGCGCTCCTCTTATAGTTAAATTATACAGGTATCGTATTTTTCATATATACTTAATCTGCTTTTAACAGAGAAGCCCCTGTCTCTTAATGGCGGTTTAATAGGATGAGTTTACAGTTGGGTTGCAGAGATAAATGGTACAGGCAAAAAAGAGAAGATGGCAGATACATTTCAATTATTGCATAGAGCGCTGTTGAGTCAGGGCGAGCGCAAGCATCGCCTTGCGCGCTTGCCAAGGTGTTATAATTCACTCATGTTTTCACATCGCACTATGCAACGTTTCAGGCGCGTGCAACATTTGCTTGACGAGTTAGACCCACAGGCGAAGCCACAGGTTCGCCTCGTGCCGGGTTCGCCCACGCCGCAAGGGGGGATCATTGTCTTTCCTGGCTCGTTCAATCCACCCACAAACGCGCACCTTGCGATGTTGAACCAGGCAGCACAGTTTGGGCGCGCGCATGGAGAAATGCGCGTCTACGCGGCCATGAGCAAACGCACAACCGGTAAGGAGATGGTGGAACGTCCTTTACTGGTTGACCGCATCCTCTTGCTGGATACCGTGCTACACAAACATACGCCCCATACCGGCATTTTGCTGTTTAACCGGGGCTTATATGTTGAGCAAGCCGAAGCCATACGCTGGCAGTATCCTGAAGTCAGGCACCTCTTCTTCCTGCTGGGTTTTGATAAAATCGTGCAGATATTCGATGCCCGCTACTATGAAAACCGCGATAGAGCATTGCGCGAGCTATTCGCCCTGGCAGAGATACTGGTCGCGCCTCGCTCCGGAGCAGGCGCTACTGAACTAACCGTGCTGCTGGCTCAACCAGAAAACGCGCCCTTCGCCAGTCATGTGCATCTACTCCCCCTGGATACCACGTTCCGCGATATTTCCTCAAGTTCTATTCGCCAAAATGTCGCAGACCATGAACAGGATGTGCCGCCCGAAGTGCTACGTTTCATTCGCGAAACGGGCGCGTATTCGCCGCCACGGCAATTAGCAGACGGCTCGACGATAGACGACTATGGAGAACGCGCCACGGTCATAACTGAAGCAATTCACTCAGGCAAAAAACATATGTAAGTCAGTCGGGGGAGATCCTTCGCTTCGCTCAGGATGACAGGCCCTTTGCTTCGTTTATTCACCCACGCGAACGCCGGAAGATGAGCTTGTTCAGACCGATCTGCACAACATCGCCATCGAGAAGGCGATAGCGTGTGATGCGCATCCCATTTACAAAGGTTCCCGCGGCTGAACGGTGATCTTCGATTTCATAACTGCCATTGTCCACCTCGCGGATAGTGGCGTGCAGGCGGCTCACCGCCAGGTCTTCGAGGAAAATGTCGCAATCGCGGCTGCGTCCGACAGTCATTACGTTCAACAATTCAAAGCTGCGTATCATGCCACGCACGTTGGAGAGGTCAAGTTTAGCTGTCACACTGGCGTTGGGGTCAGTTTTTTTACCCAACAGCGACTCGCGTCCGCGTGATGTGGCAAGTTGGAAAGGCCGCGTTCCCTCGTGTCCGTAGAAAGTAAGTTGTGTATTGCCAAAGCGCATCACATCGCCATCGGTAAGCAGGCGTTCCCGCACAGGTTGCTCGTTCACAAAGCAGTCGCCATTGTCATGATCGTCTCGCAAAACATAGCCGCTCGCGGTAAATAGAATGCAGGCTTGCTTGCGATGCACCGCTATATCTTCGAGAAAGATGTCACAATCGCGACTGCGCCCAATGGTCGTACAATCCTTCCATATCTCCATCCTTCTGCTTCCCTGCGACCCTTGCGAAATAACAAGATAGGCGCTTGTGGGCTGTTCCGAAAAATCTTGCGGCTCCTGTGCCATACTCTTTTCCCTGTTCTAAACCGTTACCAGCTCAGTTATTTCCGCGCTTTCTTCATATCCAACGCCTGTAAAACCTTTTCTGGCGTAATGGGCAGACTGCGAATGCGAATCCCTACTGCATCATACACCGCATTGGCAACTGCCGGGGCCATACAATTAATAGGAACCTCGCCGGCCGATTTCGCGCCGAACGGGCCAGTATCTTCCGTATCTTCAATCAGGAACGTCGTCATTTCTGGCATATCTAAGGTTGACATCACCTTGTAATCAACAAAACCCGGGTTGCGTACCCTTCCCATCTCGTCAAATTTCACTTCTTCGCTAAGCGCGTATCCCAGCGCCATCGCTACCGCGCCCTCAACCTGTCCCGTCGCTAATGCCGGGTTGATGGCTCTGCCCAGGTCCAGCGCATTCACGGCTTTCGTGACGCGCACCTGGCCTGTTTCTGTATCCACTTCGACTTCGATAAACTGCGCGTAAAATGGCGCGGGTGAATCTTCTGCCCAGAAATCGCCCTTCGCCATGATTTGCTGGCGATGTCTGCCATAGAGCGTCTCGTTGGCGATATCCGCGATGGTGAGAGAACTTCTTCCGCGTGGCGTATAGATCACCCCGTCACGGATCGACATATCTTCAATCGCGCAGTCCAGCAGATCGCCTGCTACTTCAAGGATGTGCTGGCGCACTTTTTCAGCCGCCACCTTCACGCCGCCCCCGCTAATATAGGTAGTGCTGGATGCATACGCGCCGTAATCAAATACGCTGGAATCGGTATCGGAGGAATGCATGACGATCTTCTCCATGCCCACACCTAGAACCTCAGCGGCGATCTGCGCCAGCACGGTATCGCTGCCCTGCCCGATATCGGTCGCGCCCGTCATGACATTGAACGAACCATCTTCATTCAGCTTGATGGACGCGCCGCCAATCTCAAAGCCGAGTACGCCGCTGCCCTGCATTGCTATCGCCATGCCGCGCCCGCGCCGTATGGGATTGCCGTCGCCTCGCTCAAAAGGTTCGTTCCAGCCAATGGCAGCCGCGCCCTTCTCGATGCATTCTGGCAGCCCGCACGAGCGGAATTGACGCTTTGAATGCCAGTTCCCATCGATTTCTTCGCCCTCGATGGGGTCCCAGTCGCCTTTGCGCACGTGATTCTTGCGCCTGAAAGCCAGAGGGTCCATATTGAGGCGACGCGCGATTTCATCAATGTGCGACTCCAGCGCGAAAAAACCCTGCGGCGCGCCGTAGCCCCGCATCGCACCCGTTACAGGCAGGTTGGTATACGCCGCCGTAGCCTCGAAGTAGTATGCCTGGGCGCGGTACAGGCACAACGTCTTATGCCCCGTTGCGCGCGTGACGGTCAGGCTGTGCGTGCCATACGCTCCCGCGTTGCCCAGCGAACGCATAGAAATTGCTACCAGCGTGCCATCGCGCTTTACGCCGCTGCGCATGGTGATACTCATGGGATGCCGCAGCCGACCGGAGGTAAACTCCTCGTGGCGGGTATACTCGATACGCACAGGGCGGCGCGTCTTCATCGCCAGGGCAGCCGCGACGGGTTCCAGCAACATCTCCTGCTTGCCGCCAAACCCGCCGCCCACACGCGGTTTGACCACGCGCACGCGGGCAATGGGCAATTGCATTACGGCGGCCAACTTGCGGCGCGTGTGATAAGGAACCTGCGTGCTGCTGACCACAATCAGCCGGTCGTAGCCGTCCATATACGCGACGCATACGTGCGGTTCCAGCATGGCGTGCGCGATATGCGGAACGCGGTATTCTCCCTCGACGATGAGATCGGCTTCGCGCATGGTCGCCTCAAAATCGCCATTGGTAATCACTTCGTGCGCCGCGATATTATGCTCAGGGTCGTATATATCGCCCAGGTGTTTGCCGAGATTGGGGTGTGTGACATCGAGTTCATGCAACTGCGGCGCGCCATCACCCATCGCTTCAAGCGGATCAAATACGGCGGGTAATATCTCGTAATCGACTTCAATCAATTGGAGGGCGGCATCCGCGATGGCCGGAGTTTCGGCTGCCACAAAAGCCACCCAATCGCCAATGTACCGCACCCGAGTATCTAGCACATACATATCATAGGGCGAAAGCTCAGGATAGGGCTGCCCTGCCGTTGTATGCGCGACACGCGGCAAGTCATGATGTGTCAGCACGGCCCAGACACCCGGCAGCGCCAATGCCCCGCTTGTATCGATATGGCGAATGTTGGCGTGCGCGTGGGGCGAGTGCAGGATGCGACCATGAAGCATCCCCGGCTGCTCAAACTCAGCCGCGTAGACGGGCGCGCCCGTCACCAGTGGCCGCGCATCCACGCGCCGCTCTTTCTGGCCGACCACTCGCGTCCTGGACAATTGACGCGCGCGCTGGTGTTCAGCATCGACGATGTTACCAGCGCCGGGTTCGTTGTAGTTGCTATCCATAGCGCTTATTATGCTGCCATGCTATTAAGAAGCCAGAGTGCAGAGGTCTCGTCCGGAATAGTTACAATCTGTTTCAGTAAAAGACCAAGCTCATCAGGTTTGGTAACCCGCAATACCCTCTCTTGCGCAAGTTCTACCAACGGTGGAAAACGCCCCTTAACGATGGTCACAAAAGCTTTTTGTAGTCCCTCGGCTAAACCCTCTTCATGCCCCTCTTCGCGTCCTTCTTCGCGTCCCTCTTCGCGTCCTTCTTCGCGTCCTTCTTCGCGTCCAATTTCGCGTCCTTCTTCGCGTCCCTCTTCCCTTTTCTTCTGCACGTAAGGGCTTTGTTCTAAAAAGTCGTCTAGCTGCTCCATTTTCGTTTTTACCTTCCGTTGATCCTCTGATGACACTGTATCGGTACGCCATAAAAGAGTATCAAACCATAACAAATGTGTTGACAGTTCCTTCGGTCGCCCTTCATAGTATTCTTTCATTTCTTCCAGCGCCTGGGCAAGAACTTCGTAATTTGCGTCATCCATTGTTGGCAATAGAGCATATAGAAACACTAAATGTTGCTCGAGCATCTTATATGCCTTATATTGCCAGAGTCTCATCACTCGATAATGAAAGACTAATGATTCCTTTCCCTCATCAAGCATCACTAATGGTGGATCTGCGATACTTGTGCGAAATGGACAAACAATCAGCGAGATAATCGTTTTCTTATATTTTCTAAAAAGAATCTGTTTTTCTTTGGACAACTCTTCTAAATACTATACCCTTTTCACGTGATGCCGGAATCATATCATGCTAGCACTCAGGAAACAAGATACAGCGAAGCGGCCTGAATGATTTGTCAGAATTAGAAGGAAAAATGGAGAACTTCTCCTACGAACTCATCATCTCCGCCGCCCTCAGCACCGCCGCGACGGGTTTGACGTAGCCGGTGCAGCGGCAAATATTGCCCCCCAGCGCGGCGCGCACATCGGCCTCGGTAGGATGTGGATGCTCTTGCAAAAAGGCGTAGGCGCGCATGATGAAGCCAGGGGTACAGTATCCGCATTGCGCGGCCCCCTCCTCTGCGAATGCTTCCTGGATGGGATGCAGCGAACCATCTTGAGATAAGCCCTCGATGGTCAATAGTTCCGCGCCGTCGGCCTGCGCTGCCAGCGTACAACAGGAGTTGATGGAGCGGCCATCGAGGATGACGCCGCAGCCGCAGCAATCTCCTGTGCCGCAAATCAGCTTTGTACCTTTGAGATGGTGCGCGTGCAAAGCTTCCAAGAGGGTTTCACCGGGCTGCACGCGCCATTGCGCGGCACGTCCATTTACACGTAGCGCGATTTCAATCTCAGGCATACCGCTATCGCCTTTCTTTCTTCTGAGGTCGCTTTTTGTCCTGCTGGCGCAAAGTGAGGCCGAGCCAGCGAGGATGTTTCCCCGTCGAGGCAGAAAGAAATCCGCGTTGCGCCAGCTCAACCCGAAACTGCCCTAAAAGCGCGGGATGGTCAAAACATTCGGGAGCCTGCATCCAGAACTCCCGAAAATAACGGAACAGGTGCTTATCGGGTATGGAATAATCGGCTCCTTTCACACACTGCTGTTCCAGAAAGTTCTTTAGAGCGTGCGACAATCGCCTGTCCTCATGTACAGGCAGAGTATGTATATTCGCTGGATGCTGCGCTGGAGGTATGCTCATATTGCTCCTTGCGTATCTAACCATGCTGCCATACCTCTTCTATCTTTGCCAATCCTGCTGCCTGCCGTAATGCTCGCAGCGCTGCCACAGCGCTCGTGCGCCTCCGGTAATCGGCTGAGGCGCGTTGATCGCTGATGGGGCGCGTCTCATCGCGCGCGATTTCTGCTGCCTGTCGCAAGTTCTCTTCGGTGGGAGACTGCCCCAGCAGGGCTTCTTCAGCCTTTCTTGCGCGTAAGGGAATCGGCGCGACCGCTCCCAGCACCAGGTGGGCCATAGTGATGATGCCCTCGCGGACAAGGAGCGAGGCGGCAGCATTGACAATAGAAATATCTTCAGCCGTGCGGTATATCTTGTAAAACCCTCCGCCCATCTTTCTCGTGGTATCGAGCGGAATGCGTAGTTCGCGAATCAATTCATGCTCGCGCGCACTTTTACCGGGACCTGTAAAGAACTGTTCCAACGGTACAATACGTTCTCCCTGTATACCAGTCAATACGACTTGCGCATCCAGTACCAGCAGCGCGGGCGGCGTGTCGGCGGAAGGCAACGCTGAGGCGACATTCCCGGCTAACGTAGCCGTATTGCGTATATTGGGCGAGGCGCACAGCGCAGCCCCCTGCGCCAGCACACCATGCGCAAGCCCCTGCGCCTCTGGATGCCGCGCAACTGTCCGCATGGTCGCGCCCGCGCCAATACACAGCCAGTTCTCTTCGTGACGAATATAGTCTAATCCCAGCTTGCGAATATCGACAACCTCGCGCACTCCCACCATATAGCGCGGGTTGACCAGCAGGTCGGTTCCACCCGCGATAACAGCACATCCCTCTTCCGCGAGTAATGCTACAGCTTCGCTAATGGTTGTGGGGCAGTGATAAGCGGTAATGTTGAGCATAATTTGTTGCTAGCCAACCCTCCTTGTTTGCCTGAATCATATCATGTAGCCTGCATTTGAGACAAGCGCGCGACATGCTCATGCTTGTAGAAGGGACAACCTCCATAAGCGTTCATTTCATGGCGGGCCAGGTTGTCCTACCCCATCGAGCCTGTCATCCCTTGTCGTCCCCTGTCATTCTGAGCGAAGCGAAGAATCTCCGTTGCGGCGCATCAGATTCTTCGCTTCGCTCAGAATGACAGGCGAAGGTACCCTGGAAACTCGCTCATATTCTCTGCAAAAAGTACATCACGGCTTCCAGCACACCGCCACTTACGGCGCGTGACTTATCAGAAATGGTGAAGCAGTGTGCGCGTGTGGCGCGTGGGTCTACATCGCCCACCTTCATTCCGGCATAGACAGTGAGTCCGTCGCGTGCCAGCCCGCGCACAATACCGGGTATGGCCGCGATAATAGGGCTGCTCGTCTCACCCTCTTTAACGAGAGCAACCGCCTCGCCCGCCTGCACCCGGTCCCCGATCTGGCGCGCACCGTAGAGCAATCCGGCGCATGGTGCGCGCAATAAGCGTTCCGCAGCATAGCCGCCGATCATACCCGGCACGCCTGTATTGGGTTCAGCGTATCCCTGCGCATACACGCGCCCCAGGTTGTGTCCGCGATTGGTCTCAATGACAGCGTGTGCATCTTTGCCAGCCTCGTAACCGGGGCCGAGCGCGATGACAACGGGTGCATCATGAATCGAAATGCCGCTATTACGTTTTGAGAGCGTTGCTTCGACCAGCACAGCCGGGCGCAGAGCCTTGACGAATGCTCCATCAGCATCAACTACCACCGGAACCTCGCCGCGCGCGAAGGCCCGCGTCACATCGTCGAGCGTGGATACATGGCACGCTGTGATACCCTCTACGGTGATGTGTCCCAGGGTAACGGCTTCGGCAAAGGCAACCGTGCGGCGCAACACCGTTGGCTGTGCCAGCTCGCTTGCTATAACCGTAAAGCCGGCTCGTGTCAGTCGGTGAATAACCCCGGTGGCGAGGTCGCCAGCCCCTTTAACCGCAATGAGAGGAATATCCATATGTGCCTTCATCGTTAGTGCCAGCCGAGGTAGCGCAGCGCCTGCGATATTTCTTGTCCGGCGCGAGTGACAGCCGTGATGAACTCGGCCTGTTTAGGGCTACAACGCTCGCTCGGCCCTCCGATTGAGACAGCCGCGACGATTATCCCCAGATGGTCGAGGACGGGCGCGGCTATGGCCTCGATGCCCTCTTCCATTTCGCTTTGCGAGACGGCATAGCCGCGCTGCCGCACCAGGCGCAGTTCTTCTAACAACAGCCGCGGGTCGGTAATGGTATTTTCTGTATACCGGGTCAAGGGAGTTGAATTGAGAATTTCGCGCAGGCGCGTCTCCCACTGGTAGGCCAGCAGCACTTTGCCCGTCGAGACGGCGTGGGCAGGGAGATGCTGGCCCGGAACATTCACGGCCCGCACGAAGTAATAGGAGTCTTCGGTATCGATAATGATTGCCTCCATACCCTCAAGTACCGCCAGGTGAACAGATTCGTGCGTTTGATCGCGCAGCGCCATCAAGATAGGTCTCGCTGATTTACGCACCGCGTGCGAATTGAGGATGCTCGCGCCCAGTGCTGTGACGCGCAAGCTCAAGGCGTATTTATGACTGTCCTCGTCCTGTACCAGTAGCCCCTCGTTCACCAGCGCCGTCACCAGCCGGTGAGTCGTGGACTTGGGCAGACCAGTCACAGTTGACAGGTCGGTAATGCCCAGATGCCTCGCATTGCCGAGGGCACGCAGCACACTCGCAACACGATGCACGATATGCACCGTTGTTTCTCCCTCGACAGGTTCTCCATGTCGCATAAAACCCCCAGAGCAGGCGTTGTTTTCTATTCAATGGAATAGCGTTCCATCGATATGCAGAGAGTATATGCAATGATGCTCTGGGGTGTCAAGCATGGTTTATAGCAATGCAAGCAGGGCGACCGCGAAGGTCGTCCTGCTTGCATTGCTATAGACTGAACGGAAATTGTATGATGGTGGCAAGTTACGGAACTTATTTGAAGAGTTACTACAATTTAAGAAGGGGCATGACATATAATGGCAATGCAAATGGGTCAAGAGATCGTTGTTGATTTCGATGTGCCAGCTAAAATGCGCGATGGCACAATGCTGCGTGCGAACATTTACCGGCCGGCGGGTGAGGGAAAGTGGCCTGTACTGCTGACCCGCCTCCCCTATGGCAAAGATTTTCCGATTGGTAATTCGGTTATCGACCCGGCGCAGGTGGCGCGGCGCGGCTACGTGGTGGTCGTGCAGGATACGCGGGGGCGTTTGGCCTCGGAAGGGGCATGGGTACCGTTCGTCAACGAGGCGCAAGATGGGTATGATACCGTCGCGTGGGCGGCGCAACTGCCCTATAG